>NZ_JBEXUE010000061.1:0-31674 GCF_040614275.1 Streptosporangium sp. NPDC006013 | reverse complement strand
GTCACCGCAGCACGCTGCGGCTCCCTCCTCCGCCTTGCGAGACACCACCTGACCGATCCTCGCCACGGCAAGATCCGCAGGACAGGGCCTAGTTCCTGGTGATCACGCCGCAGGCGACGCGTCCGCCGGAGTCTCCCGCCTTGAGGGTCTCCGCGTCCGGGCCGCTGCCGCCGGCCGGGTCGCCGGGATCGGCGGGGCGGTAGCGGTCGGGGATGTTGGCGTGGTTGTCGGGCAGCGTGTGAATGACGATGGAGCTGCCGTCGGAGTCGAAGAGCTGGCCCACCCGGAAGCGGTCGGTCACGACCGTGGTCTCGCCGGTGCCGTCCTCGGCGACGAGGAGGTTGGGCAGGTCGCCGGAGTGCTCGCCGTGCGTGGCCGGGTGGATGGTGAAGTGCGCGCCCGCGCTGGAGAAGGGGCTGCCGGTGACCGGGTCGACCGCCTTGGGATCGCAGACGCCCCTGGTGTGGATGTGGAAGCCGTGATAGCCGGCGTTCAGGCCGCTGACGGTGACCGTGAGCCTGGACTTGTTGTACAGCCTGTGGTCGATGCTCAGAAAGCCGACGTTCTTTCCGGCCGTGTCCTTGATGACGGCCTCGGCCGACGGCCAGGGCTGTCGCGGTACGTGTGAGGTCGCCTGGGCGGCCGTGCCGGTGCCGGCCACCGGCGCGCCGAGCGCGACGGCCAGGACGAGACAGGTCCTGCGAAACATGAGAGATCCCCCGTACGGTTTCCGGGCTCCCCCGCTGTGGAGGGGAGCGGCCCCAGCACAGGTTCATATCCCAGGAAGGGCGGGCGCCCGCGTCACCACGCCGCGCTCCTGCGGGTTCAGCCTTACCGGAGCCCCTGACACCCGGTCATCGGGCATTGAGCATCGCTTACTCATGACCGCCACGGAGCGCTCCGGAACGCTGTGCTCAACGGATACCGGCAAGCACGCGGCCCGCGCCGGAGTGGCGGGGGCACGGGTTGCCACTGGGGAGCTGATGACAGTGATCTGGAAGAGAGCCGTGGCACTGACCGCGGCGGCGCTGGCGATGGCGCTCGGGGGTTCGACGCTGTCCGCGCAGTCGGCGAGCGCCGATCCCGCGGGCGTCTTCAGGACCCTGAACTGGGAGAACGCCGCCGACCGGACCATACCGGGAGCCCCGCCGCCCGGCTTCATCAAGCAGTGGGCGAGCAGTCACGGTGCCACCACCGTGACCAGCCCGGTGCGGGACGGCTCCTACGCGGCGCGCTTCCAGCTCAACAAGAACGATCCCGTGATCTCCAATGGCAAGCGCGCCGAGATCAGCCAGGGCAACAGGCAGCCCGTCAACGCCGAGCGGTGGTACGGCTTCAGCATCAACCTGCCCGCCGACTGGGTCCACGACCCCTCGGCCGAGATCGTGAGCCAGTGGCACCAGTGCGACGAGAGCAACTGCCCGGGTGGCTCACCGCCGCTGGCGCTGCTCACCGACGAGGGGCACTGGAAGATCGACTTTCGGGGGAACATCATCGACCTCGGCCCCTACGCCACCGGAAGGTGGACCGACTGGGTCTTCCACGTCAAGTGGCGCACCGACGACAAGGGAGTACTGGAGGTGTGGCGCGACGGGCAGGTGGCCCTGCCGCCGTATACCGGCGCCACGCACGCGGGAGGCCCGTACTCGCCGTACTTCAAGTTCGGCATCTACAAATGGGACTGGAACAAGGCCCAGTCACAGTCCACCACCACCCAGCGGGTCATGTACTACGACGCGCTGCGGCTGGGCGACGAGCGGGCCGGCTACGAGGACGTGAGACCGACCGGCGGCACGGACTGCGGCACGGCCACCCTCCCGATAGCGGCCGCGTCCGCGACCACCTTCGAGCCGATCAACCCGCCGGCGCAGGCCGTCGACGGCAACCTGTCCACCCGCTGGTCGGGGCAGGGCTTCGGCGCCTCGCTGTTCCTGGAACTGAGCTCGGTGCGCCGCCTGTGCGGCACCCGGGTCGCCTGGCACCTGGGCGACCAGCGGTGGAACGACTACACCGTCTACACCTCGCTGGACAACGTGACCTACACCAAGGCGTGGGAGGGCCGGAGCTCGGGCACGACGACCGGGCTTGAGCAGAGGCTGTTCACGAACGGTCCGCGTGACGCCAGGTACGTGAAGATCTCCTTCTGGCAGAACCCGCAGAACGACTGGGCGAGCATCACCGAGGCGGCCGTCCTCGGCTCCTGACCGGTGCCGCACGCGATCCCACCGCTCCCGTGCCGCCGCCGCGCGGCACGGGGGCTCCCCCGGTGAATTCCCCCACGGAGAGGCGACTCCCGATGCGACGACCCCGCCCCCTTTCCCTGATGATCGCGCTGGCCGCGGCCGGCACCCTGTCCACCACCGGGTTCACCACCGGTGCCCCCACCCCGGCCCCCACCCTGGACCCGGCCCTGGCGCCGCTGGTCGGCCCCGACCCCGTCGACGGCGTGACCATGATCTATCCGACCAAGGCCGGGGGGCAGGTCTGGCACCTGTCGAAGACCCCCGCCGCCGACCCCCGCCTCGACGGGGCGACCCTGGTGCCCAACTCGGACGGCACCTTCACCGTGCGGAACACCGCCACCCGGATCGGTGTCTCCACGACCACCTACGACCAGGACGAGCACGAGGACGACCTCGTCTGGCGCCAGCCCGACCTGCGCTCGCGGGGCTTCATGCACGACCGCAACGACTGGCGGAACGTGGAGATCACCGGATACGTCCGCTACGTCAGCGGCACCGACGACGGGGACGCCTTCACCTGGTACGCCCGCGGCGCCCGGCACACCGGCAGCGGCCAGACTCCCGACGCGTGCTGGGGTACCGCCTACAAGGCGGACCTGCGCTACGCCGACGGGGCCGTCAAGGTCGAGAAGGAGATCTACCACCGCAAGGGCGACGGATACGCGAACGGCACCTACACCGGTGGCGGCGCCTCGATCAAGGGCAAGATGATCGGTTTCAAGGTCGTCATGTACGACATCCCCGGCGGCGTGCGGGTGGAGGCGTACCTCGACCGGGCGGGGAACAACACCTGGACCCGCGTCACCTCCCGTGACGACACCGGTGGATGGTCCATCGACACGGACAACCCCTGCGGCGGCACCCGTACCGAGAAGGTGACCTGGGGCGGCCCGAAGGCGGCGTTCCGCTGGGACGACGCCACCAGGGTCGACGTGAGCAGGCTCAGCGTCCGGGAGATCGACCCCGCCGGCCAGGCGGAACCCTGCCCGGTGAGACTCACCCCCGCCGGTGCCACCGCCAGTACGTGGGAGGCGGCCAATCCGCCCGCGAACGCGATCGACGGGAAGCCGGCGACGCGCTGGTCGGGGGAGGGGAAGGGCGCGAACCTGGTGCTCGACCTGGGTGCCTCGCGGCCGGTGTGCGGGGTCGACGTCGCCTGGTACCAGGGCGACAAACGGTGGAACGACTACACCGTCTACACCTCACCGGACAACGTGACCTACACCAAGGTGGCGGAGGGCCGCAGTTCGGGCACCACTCTGAACGCGGAACCGTACCGCTTCCCACGGCACCAGGCCCGGTTCGTCCGCATCTCGTGGTGGAACAGCTCCGCGGGCAACGGCTGGGCCAGTATCGCCGAGGCCACCGCCATCGGCGCCTCCTGACCTGTCGCATCCATGCCTGTCGATCCGCCCGGCCGGTGGTGTCCCACGACCCACCGTCCGGGCGGTGTCCATGGCCTCAGGAAAGGCGACGCCGCTACGTCTCATCGGGCTTTCCCGGGTCGTCCCGGGTGCGGGTGCCGCCGAGCCCGGTCCCCTCGCCGGGTGGGTCCGGCGCGAGCCAGGTCAGGCCCACCGGCGGTACGGGGCGGGGCAGGCCGAGGGCCTGTGGCAGGTCCTCCCGTCCCCGGACGCCGAGCTTGCCGTAGGCGCGTTGCAGGTGGTTGGCGACCGTCCGCCTGGACAGGCCGAGGTGCTCGGCGATGGCGTCGTTGGTCATGCCGCCCGCCGCGAGCTCGCACGTCTCGCGCTCGCGCTCGCTCAGCGCCGCCTGCGGCTCGGCCCGTACCGCCCACGGCGGCCCGTACCCCTCGCACAGCCGGGCCAGGTCACGCCCCTGGATCCGTAACCGGGCCACCAGGCGTTCCGCGCCCCGCCGGGCGGCGAAGTCGGTCGCGGTCGACAGGGCCTCCCTGGCCAGGCTGTTGTACCCGCGCTCCGCCAGCTCGTCCGCCACGGAGAGCAGGGCGTCGACGTCCCCGCCGGCGGCCGCCCGGCCGTGCCGGTCGAACAGCGTGAACAGCTCGCTGTCGCAGCGGGCGACGACCTCGTGCAGGGCCTCCGCGACGGCGCGCGAGGGGCTCAGCCGTACCGAGTGGTAGAACGCCTCGACCGCCTTGGTGAACCACCCCGCCGACCGGTAACGCGTGCCCAGCGAGGCCACGGCCTCCGCGACCTTCGCCCGGC
Organism: Streptosporangium sp. NPDC006013; assembly: GCF_040614275.1. Taxonomy (NCBI): domain Bacteria; kingdom Bacillati; phylum Actinomycetota; class Actinomycetes; order Streptosporangiales; family Streptosporangiaceae; genus Streptosporangium; species Streptosporangium sp. NPDC006013. Next base: position 27,242 of record NZ_JBEXUE010000061.1, on the reverse strand, counting down.
CCGCCCCGGCCTCCGCTGCTCGGCCGGTCCCGCTTCCCGCCCGTTTCCCGTCGGCCAGGGCGTCGACGCGGAGCCTCGCCAGGTCCAGGTGGCTGTGCAGGTTCGACGTGGCGGGCAGCCGGCGGGTGATCTCCTCCAGCGTCCGGCGCCCCTCGTCGAACCGGCCCACGGCGGCCAGGCAGGCGGCGTGCTCGGCGAAGACGTAGATCTGGATCGGAAAGGGCACGTGGCGGTCGAGGAGCGTGCGGGCCTCCCGGAAGTGGGGCAGCGCCCGGCTCGGCCGTCCCGCCCACACCTCGCAGATGCCCAGCTCGAAGGTGAGCAGCGCGGCCTCGGCCGAGACCTCCCGCTCGACGGCCGCCCGGTAGCCGGAGCGGGCCACGGCGAACGCCTCGCCGAGCCGGCCCGCCAGGGCGAGGGCCTGCACGTGACAGGCCGCCGTGGCGGCACCCATCGCGCCCCACACCCGAGGTGCGCCCAGCCGCCCCGCCGCGTAGCCGTCGGCCACCTGCGAGGGCCGGCCGAGGTAGATGTTCAGGTACGCCTGGAGCGGGTCGCAGACGCTCGCGATCACGCCGTCCCGCACCCCGGCGGACAGCTGGGCCAGGTCGGCCGGGACCAGATCGGAGACGAGCCCCGTCGCGCCGTCGCCGAAGGCGATCAGCGCCAGCTCGGCGACGGCCAGCTCGGCGGTGGCCTCCCCGTCCAGGGGACCCGCGGCACGGGCCTGCCGGACGATCTTCTCCGCCTCGGCGGGGCGCCGCAGGTTCCAGAACAGGTTGAGCGCGCGCAACGCCGCCACCTTGGCGAGCTCGTCCGGCGAACCGGTCCCGCCGGACATGCGCCTGCCCAGCAGGTACTCCGCCTCGGTCGCCTTGTCCTGGGCGACCAGGGCCCGCGCCAGCACGTCCGCGCCCGACGTGGTGCCGGCGTGGCGTGCCAGCCGTTCGGCCAGCGGGGCGTCGCAGCGCGCCAGCGCGTCGGAGGCGGCGCCCACCACCTGGTCGCCGGGCACCGGGTCGCCCGCGGCCAGCTGCCACGTCACCGCTCGCAGCCGCGCCTGGTCCACGGCCGCCCGGCCGTGGACCACCGCGCGGGCGAGCGTGCGGTAGATGTCCCGGCGCTCGTCCGGGCCGGATCGGGCCCGGACGGTCTCGCCGTACAGCGGATGCCCCAGCCGGACCACGAGGTCGCGGTGTACCCGCTCGACCGCGATCAGTGCGCGCTGTTCCAGCTCCACCAGTACGGACGTGTCCACGAGCGCCTCGATCACGTCGAGCGACACCGGCTCGGCGTGCGCCACGTACGACAGCGCACGGGCCTCGTCACCGGTGAGGCCGCCGAGCAGGCCCGCGACCAGGTCGCGCAGCCCGTGCTGGGACGGTATCCGGCCCTTCCACCGCCACATCTCGCTGACCCGGTGCAAGGTTCCCGAGGCCAGGCAGGCCTCCACGAGATGGCGGAGGAACAGCGGGTTGCCTCGCGTGACGCGCCACAGCCGGTCGACGGTCAGCCCGTCGACCGGCCCGTCCAGCGCCGCGCCGAGCAGGGCGCCGACCGTCGCGCGGTCCAGCGGCTCGACCGCCGACGTCTGGACGAAGGGACGGCGCAGCAGCGCCGTGACGGCCGGCGCGTCCGTGCGGCCGGTCCTGGCCGTGGCGAGGACGCGCGCCCCCGCGGTGGCGGCCAGATGCTGGACCAGGGCGACGGACACCTCGTCGAGGTGATGCACGTCGTCGATGACCACGACGCACGTGCGGTCGCCCGCGGCCTCGCGCAGCGCGCCGGCGGCGGCGCCGAAGACGTTCGCCGTGTCCCGGTGGACCTGTTCGGGCAGCAGGGCCGCCATCGTCGCGAACGGCAGGCCGCTCGACGCCTCGGCCCCGGCCGTCACGACGACGTGCATGCCCTCGTCACGGCAGCCGAGCACGATCGGGTCCAGCAGCCGGGACTTGCCGACTCCCGCCTCGCCGACGAGCAGCACGCCCGGCTCGCCCTGCCGCCCGAGCCGGGCCACGGCGGCCCGGGTCTCGGCCGCCCGTCCGACGAAGGGCCAGGCGGGGCGGTGGTTCCCGGCGCCGGTGCCGTGCCCGCCGTGGGGCTCGTCATGGGACATCGCCTCCGGCGCGTCGCCGTACGGGCGCACATGACCTCCCTCAACGCCGGAAGTTCATCAGGAGTCAACCTTTACCCACGATTATGGGAGGAATATCACGTGGAATCTGTGGCGGCCCATGAATAATCCAACTCACCGGCGCCTGGAGCCGGTGCGGGGAACGGCGATCGCGAGACAGCCGGAGGGTTGTGAACCGGCGCGGGGACCGATCGGCGGGAAATCAGCCAGACGGGAGCAGGCCCGGACATCCGGAGGTCATGATCGACGGTTCCGGAGCCTTCGACGCCCTTGGGGCCGTCGCCGGCGGGGGATGGCCCACGGCCGGCCGGGAGGAGGAGGTGCGCGAGATCCTCGCGGCGCTGGCGATGTCCCCGGGATCGGGGGTGCTCCTCACCGGTGAGCCCGGGGTGGGCAAGACCCGCCTCGCGGACCTCGTCCTCGACCTGTCCGCCGCGACGGGAACCCTGATCATCCGGGGCGCCGCGACCGAGGCCACCCGGGACATCTCCGGGGTGGGGATCGCCGCCCTGCGCGTCTTCGGTGGTTCCACCGGCTCCCCTTCCGGGCTTTCCGTCGTTTCCGGCCTGCTGGCCGGTGCTCGCGACGGTGCTCGCGACGGTGCTCGCGATGATGCTCCGAGGGGCGTCCCGGGCGACGTTCACGACGCCGCCACGGAAGGGGCAGAGGGTGGGGGTCCGGCCCGGCGGATCGTGCTCGGCATCGACGACGTCGACCAGCTCGACGCGGCCTCGGCCGCCGTCGTGGGCGACCTCGTCAGGACCGGGGACGTCACGCTGCTTCTCACCGCGCGCTCCGGGGCGCCTCTCGACGGACCCCTCGCCCGGGTGTGCGGCAGGGGACCGCTGGTCGTACTGCCCGTGGCGAACCTCTCCCGTGCCGTCGTCCTCCACCTGCTCGCCGACGTCCTGGAAGGGCCGGTCGACGGGCTCACCGCCGACGTGCTGTGGCGGATCACCCGCGGGAACCCGCTGCTGCTCCGGCGCGTCGTCGGCATCGGCCTCGAAACCGGGGACCTCGCGCGATCGCGCGAGGTCTGGTCCTGGCGCGGCTCTCCCGGCGGCCACCCCCGCCTGCACGAGCTCGTCGCGGCCGACCTCGCCACGCTCGGTGCGGGGGAGACGAGGGCGCTGGAATACGTCGCCCTGACGGGGTCCCTCCCCCGGGCGACGGCCGAGCACCTGGCCGGACCCGCGATCGTCGGGGAACTGGCGCATCGGGCCGTCATCACCCTCACCCCACGTGGGGGAACGGACGAGGTCACCATGTCCCATCCGCTTCACCGGCAGGCACTGCTCGCCGGGATCGGACCCCTGCGGCGAAGGCAGAGATACCGGGAGCTGGTGGCCGCCGCGGGCGAGGTGGGTGTGCCCGACCCCGGCGACCCGGCGGCGGTGCTCTGGCGGCTGGAGGCCGACCTCGACGTCCCGGCGTCACAGGCACTGGTGGCGGGTGGGCGCGCGCTCGCCTCGGGCGACCCCGTGCTCGCCGAGAGTCTCGCCCGTCACGTCCCCGGCGCGCCGGGCGCGGTCCTCCGGGGCCAGGCGCTGATCGCCCAGGGACGGGCGGCGGACGGCGAGCGCCTGCTGGCCGACCATGGGGGAGGCACCGCCGAGACGGTGGCGCTGCGCTCGCTGAACCTGTTCTGGGGGCTCAGCCGGCCCGACGACGCGCACGAGACGATGGCACGCCATCCGGGCACGGAACGATCCGCCGACCTCCGCGTGGCCGAACTCGGACTCGCGCTCTTCACCAGAGCCACCCCGGCGACCGAGCCCACCCCGCTCGCCGGGACCGCGGCGCCCCTCGCCGGGACCGCGTCCGGGACCGGGCCGCCCACGACCCCCGCTCGCGGCCCGTTGAACCCGTTGGTCGCCGATGCCGCCACGGTCCTGCGGGCCTACCGGCTCACCTTCCGCGGCAGGCCGGCGCGGGCGGCGGAGGACTTCGACCGGGGGCCGCTGAGACTGCCGGCGCGGTGGCCCGCCATGCGGGGCTCGGCCGCGGCCTGCCACGTTCACGCGCTCGTCCTGGCGGGCCGGCTCCGCGAGGCGCTTCTCCTCGTCGACACCTACTACGAGGAGGCCGTACGACGCGCGGAGCCGTCGGAAGTCGCCATCGTCGGGCACGTGCGGGGTCACTGCCGGCTGTGGGCGGGCTCGCCGCGGCGGGCGCTCGCCCCGTTGCGGGAGGCGCGAGCGCTGGTCGACGAGCACGTACCGTTTCCGATGCGGGTCTTCATCGGCTGCGAGTACGCCGTGTGCGTCGCCGCCCTCGGACGCTCGCAGGAGGCGTTCCAGGAGCTGGACCGGCTCCGCGAGCTGATACCCGGCGATCTGGGACTGCGCGACAGGCTGGAGTTCAGCCGGATCCGGTTGCTCGCCCACTCCGGCAGGCTGGCCCACGCCACCGATCTCGCCAATCGGCTCGCTGACCGCTACCTACGCGACTCGCGGCTCACCACCGGGGTCGAGTGCGCCTACTACCACGTCCGTCTCCGCCCGTCGTCCAGGGCCGCGGCCCGCCTTCGGGAGGCCGCGGGCGCCTGCGACAGCCCGCTCTTCGAACTCTTCGCCGACCACGCCGAGGCGCTGACCGCGCGCGACGGCGCGGTGCTGCGCGGCATCGCCGACCGGTTCGCCGAGCTCGGCTATCTGGGACTGGCCCTGGAGGCCGCGAGTGCGGCGCCCGGCGGCGGCCACGCGGCGCGACGGCACCTCGACGACCTCGTCGAACGCTGTGACGGCCACCGTCCCCCGTGGCCCCCGTCCTTCGCGGGCTCTACGGCCCTGACCAGCAGGGAGCGGGAGATGTGCGAGCTGGCGGCGGCGGGGCTCAGCGACTCCGCCATAGCCGCGAACCTCGGCGTCTCGGTGCGTACCGTGACCAATCTGCTGGGGAGGGCCTATCACAAGCTGGGCGTCCACAGCCGCCGGCAACTCGGCGCCGTACTCCCGCTGTCACCGGACCGGAAGGGCGGCGGGTGACGGTGCCGCAGGCCCCGACCAGGCCCGGCCCGCGTGGTGACGCGGGCCGGACAGGGCCGGTGGCGATCAGTTGGCGCGCTTGGCGCGGGCGGTGGTCCTGGCGCGGGTCGAGGCGTCGAGGACGACCTTGCGGATGCGCACGTTCTCCGGCGTGATCTCCACGCACTCGTCCTCGCGGATGAACTCCAGCGCCTGCTCCAGCGAGAGCTGGCGCGGCGGGATCAGCGTCTCCGTCGTGTCGCTCGTCGAGGAGCGCATGTTGGTGAGCTTCTTCTCCTTGGTGATGTTCACATCCATGTCGTCGGAGCGCGAGTTCTCACCGACGATCATGCCCTCGTAGACCTCGGTGGTCGGCTGGACGAACAGCACGCCGCGCTCCTGCAGGTTCAGCATGGCGAACGGGGTCACCGGGCCCGGCCGGTCGGCCACCAGCGAGCCGTTGTTGCGGGTGCGCAGCTCACCGAACCACGGCTCGTAGTTCTCGAACACGTGGTTCACGATGCCGGTGCCGCGGGTCTCGGTCAGGAACTCGGTGCGGAAGCCGATCAGGCCGCGGGCCGGGACCACGAACTCCATCCGGATCCAGCCGGTGCCGTGGTTGGTCATGTGCTCCATGCGGCCCTTGCGGACGGCCAGCAGCTGGGTGATCGCCCCGAGGTACTCCTCCGGGCAGTCGATGGTCACCCGCTCGACCGGCTCGTGGACCTTGCCGTCGATGAGCTTGGTGACGACCTGCGGCTTGCCGACGGTCAGCTCGTAGCCCTCGCGGCGCATCTGCTCGACCAGGATGGCCAGCGCCAGCTCGCCGCGGCCCTGCACCTCCCAGGCGTCGGGGCGGTCGGTCGGCAGGACGCGCAGCGACACGTTGCCGACGAGCTCCTTGTCCAGCCGGTCCTTGACCATGCGGGCGGTGACCTTGGAACCCTTGACCCTGCCGACCAGCGGCGAGGTGTTCGTGCCGATGGTCATGGAGATCGCGGGCTCGTCGACCGTGATGAGGGGCAGCGGGCGCGGGTCGTCCGGGTCGGCGAGGGTCTCGCCGATCATGATGTCCGGAATGCCGGCGATCGCGATGATGTCACCGGGACCCGCATCCTCGGCGGGCTTGCGCTCCAGCGCGTCGGTCATCAGCAGCTCGGTGATCTTCACTCGCTGGATGGTGCCGTCGGTGCGGCACCAGGCGACCTGCTGGCCCTTCTTGATGGTGCCCTGGTGGACGCGGCAGAGCGCGATCCTGCCCAGGTAGGAGGAGGCGTCGAGGTTGGTGACGTGCGCCTGCAGCGGGGCCGTCGGGTCGTACGTCGGCGCCGGGATGGTGTCCTTGATCACCTCGAACAGCGGCTCCAGGTCCTCGGAATCCGGCATGGCGGCGTCGTCGGGACGGTTGAGCGAGGCGCGGCCGGCCTTGGCCGAGGCGTAGACGATCGGGAAGTCGATCTGCTCCTCGGTGGCGTCCAGGTCGATGAAGAGCTCGTAGACCTCGTCCACGACCTCCTTGATCCGGGCGTCGGGGCGGTCGACCTTGTTGATGCACAGGATGACCGGCATCTTGGCGGCGAACGCCTTGCGCAGCACGAACCGGGTCTGCGGCAGCGGGCCCTCGGAGGCGTCGACCAGCAGCACCACGCCGTCGACCATGGACAGACCCCGCTCGACCTCGCCGCCGAAGTCGGCGTGGCCGGGGGTGTCGATGATGTTGAGCGTCATACCGCCGTGCTTGACCGCGGTGTTCTTCGCGAGAATGGTGATGCCCTTCTCGCGTTCGAGGTCGTTGGAGTCCATGACACGGTCGTCCACGTCCTGGTTGACGCGGAATGCGCCCGACTGCCAGAGCATGGCATCCACGAGAGTGGTCTTGCCGTGGTCGACGTGCGCGATGATCGCGATGTTCCGCAGGTCGTCGCGGCTGTTCAAAGGCATGATGGAGTCTCACTCTGTGATCGTGGAGGCGGCCGCGGAACCTGCGGCTCTCCCATTTTAGTTGATCCGGACAATCGCTCTCACGCCTCCGACAGATGAAGTGCGGCAATTCACGCTCCGAGCCCCCTGTCCGCGCCGGATGAGGCCGGATGAGGCCGGTCGGGACGGGCGATCCCTAAGCTCGGATCCATGCCCTACGCGCCGTCGTTCCCCGTGATGCTCATGACCCGGGACAATCTGCGGATCGATGCCGCGCACACCCCGCCGCGCGGGGCGGCCGACCTCGGGATCGTGCTGGCCCACGGCTTCACCGGATCGCACAGGGAACGCGCCACCCGCCGCATCGCCCACGTGCTCAGCGGGTTCGGCGGGGTGGTGGCGTTCGACTTCCGGGGGCACGGCCGCTCGGGGGGACTGTCGACGGTGGGCGACCTGGAGATCCTCGACCTGGACGCGGCGGTGCGGCACGCGCGGGCGATCGGCTACCGCAGGGTGGTGACCGTCGGGTTCTCCCTGGGCGGGGCGGTGGCCCTGCGGCACGCGGGGGTGCTCGGCGGGGTGGACGCGGTGGTGTCGGTGAGCGCGCCGGCGCGGTGGTACTACCGGGGGACCCGGCCGATGCGCCAGGTGCACTGGGCGATCGAGAGGCCGGTCGGGCGGCTGTTCACCCGGCTGGGCAAGAACACCCGGATCATGAAGGGCGTGTGGGACCCGTTGCCGCTGGCGCCGTACGCGGCGGCCGCGAAGATCTCACCGGCGCCACTGCTCGTCGTGCACGGGGACGCGGACCCGTTCTTCCCCCTCGACCACGCGTACCAGATCTACGGGTACGCGAGCGAGCCGAAGGAGCTGTGGGTCGAGCCCGGGTACGGCCACGCGGAGTCGGCGGCCACCCCGGAACTGGTCCGCCGCATCGGTGGGTGGGCCGTCGCCCGTTTCGGTCCGCCGGAGGGTGTTTACTCCTTTTGAGGATCGGTTACAGCGGGGGATGGGGCGCATGCGGAGCATCTATGTGGCAGGTCTCGGGCGGGGAGACGGCAGGCAGATCGTCGAGCTCGGCCTGATGGAGCTGCTCACCCGGAGGACCGGCCGCACAGGGGTGTTCCGGCCGATCACCGGGGACGGCGAGGACCGCATCCTGGAACTGCTCAGGAGCAGGTACCGCCCCGCCGCCGCGGTGACGGGGGTGAGCGCCGAGGAGGCCGCGGAGATCTACGCGGAGCGGGGCGTCGAGGAGCTCGTCGGCCGGTTGGTCGCCCGCTTCCACACGCTGGAGCGGGAGTGTGACGCGCTGCTGGTGCTCGGCAGCTACTTCGACACCGACGACCTGCCGCGCGAGCTGGGTTTCAACGCCCGCCTGGCCGCCGAGTTCGGCGCCCCGGTGATCGTGGTGGTGGGCGCGCACGGCGATGCCGCCGAGGAGATCGCGGCCGAGATGCGCACCGGCTACCAGGTCTTCTCCGACCTGGGCTGCACCGTGCTCGCGGTGATCGCCAACCGGGTGCCCGAGGGCACGGTCGTCGACTGTGAGCTCCCGGTCCCCTGCTACGCCATCCCCGAGCGGCCGTCGCTGTCGGCGCCGACCGTCGGGCAGGTCATGCGGGCGGTGGAGGCGGAGCTGATCCAGGGCGACGAGGACAGCCTGCTCCGCGACGTGTTCGGGTTCGTGTTCGGCGGTGCGACGCTCCCGGTGTTCCTGGAGCACCTGGTCGACGGCGCGCTGGTGATCGCACCGGGCGACCGCGCGGACCTGCTGCTGGTCTCGCTGGCCGCCGAGGCGGCCGGTGCGGTGAGACCGGCCGGGGTCGTGCTCACCGTGGGGGAGCGGCCCACGGCGGCCGTACGGGCGCTCACAGCCCGCCTGGCGCCCGGCATGCCGGTGCTCGCGGCCGACGGGGGCAGTTTCGAGGTGGCGACCATCCTGGCGGGCCTGGAGGGGCGGCTCACCGCGGACAACCCCCGCAAGATCGAGACGGCGCTGGGCCACTTCGAGGCCCACGTGGACGCCGCCGCCCTGGCCGACCGGATCGAGCTGACCCGCTCGAAGCGGGTCACCCCGATGATGTTCGAGCACACCCTGCTGGAGCGGGCGCGGGCCGACCGGCGGCACATCGTGCTGCCCGAGGGCGAGGAGGACCGCATCCTGCGGGCGGCGGACATCCTGTTGCGGCGCGGCATCGTCGACATCACCCTGCTGGGCAGGGAGGACGTGGTACGGCGGCGGATCGCCGACCTCGGCCTCGACCCGTCGGGCGTGACCGTCGTCGATCCGCTGACCTCGCCGCTGCGCGAGTCGTTCGCCCAGGAGTACGCCGGGTTGCGGGCGCACAAGGGCGTCACCTTCGAGCGGGCCGTGGACGTGGTCGCCGACGTCAACTTCTTCGGCACGATGATGCTGCACCGGGGCCTCGTGCACGGCATGGTCTCCGGGGCCGCGCACACCACGGCCGCGACGATCCTGCCCGCCTTCCAGATCATCAGGACGGTCCCCGGCACCTCGATCGTCTCCTCGGTGTTCTTCATGTGCCTGGCCGACCGGGTGCTCGTCTACGGCGACTGCGCGATCAACCCCGACCCGGACGCCGAGCAACTCGCCGACATCGCGATCTCCTCGGCCCGTACGGCGGAGCGCTTCGGCGTCGAGCCGAGGGTCGCGATGCTGTCCTACTCCACCGGCGAGTCGGGCAGCGGCGCCGACGTCGACAAGGTCCGCGCCGCCACCGCCCTGGTCGCCGAGCGCGCGCCGGACCTGCTGGTCGAGGGGCCCATCCAGTACGACGCGGCGGTGGACGCCCGCGTCGCCGCGGCCAAGCTGCCCGGGTCGCGGGTCGCGGGCCGGGCGACCGTGCTGATCTTCCCGGACCTGAACACCGGCAACAACACCTACAAGGCGGTGCAGCGCTCGGCCGGGGCCGTCGCGGTCGGGCCGGTTCTGCAGGGACTGCGCCGGCCGGTCAACGACCTGTCACGCGGCGCCCTGGTCGACGACATCGTGAGCACCGTCGCCATCACCGCCATCCAGGCACAGGAGGTCAAGCTGTGAGCCGGGTGCTGGTCCTCAACTCCGGGTCGTCCTCGGTGAAGTACCGGCTGCTGAGCGGTGCCGAGCACCTGGCCTCGGGAGTGGTGGAGCGGATCGGCGAGCTCGGCTCCCCGGTGCCCGATCACCGGGCGGCCCTGAAGGTGGTCGCCGACCTGCTCGCCGCCGAAGGGCTGGGGCTCGACTCTCCCGAGCTCGTCGCGATCGGGCACCGGGTGGTGCACGGCGGCACGACCTTCGCCGAGCCCACACTGATCACCGACGAGGTGGTCAGGAGGATCGAGGAGCTCATCCCGCTCGCCCCCCTGCACAACCCCGCCAACCTGATGGGCATCGAGGTGGCGCGGCGGCTCCGCCCCGATCTGCCGCAGGTGGCCGTCTTCGACACCGCCTTCCACGCGACGATCCCCCCGGCCGCCTCGACGTACGCGATCGACCGGGGGGTGGCCGAGCGGCTGGGCGTGCGGCGCTACGGCTTCCACGGCACCTCACACGCGTACGTCTCCCGCCAGGCCGCGCTCCTCGCGGACCGGCCGGAGGCCAACGTGATCGTCCTGCACCTCGGCAACGGGGCCAGCGCCTCGGCGGTGTCCGCGGGGCGGTGCGTGGACACGTCCATGGGCATGACCCCGCTGGAGGGCCTCGTCATGGGCACCCGCAGCGGCGACCTGGACCCGGCGGTCGTCCTCTATCTGGCGCGTGCCGGAGGCATGTCCCTCGACGAGATCGACGTGCTGCTCAACCGCCGCAGCGGGATGCTCGGCCTCTGCGGTGACAACGACATGCGCGCGGTGGCGGAACGGGTGAGCGAGGGTGACCCGGACGCCGAGCTGGCCGTGTCGGTCTACTGCCACCGGCTCCGCAAGTACGTCGGCGCCTACTACGCGGTCCTCGGCACCGTCGACGTCATCGCCTTCACCGGAGGGGTGGGGGAGAACTCCGCGCTGGTCAGGGAGCGGTCGCTGGCCGGTCTCGGGGCGCTCGGCATCACCGTGGACCCGGCGCGCAACGTGCGGGGCGGCACGATCATCTCCCCTGACGGGGACGGTGTGCGGGTCGCGGTGATCCCCACGGACGAGGAGTTCGAGATCGCCCGGCAAACTCTGCTGGTGGTTTCGCGAACCAATGGGAGATAAGGCACGTCTACCCATGGTGGACGTGCGAAATCCGCCGTGACCGGTCCGGGGACACGGACCGTCGTTCGACGGGCCGTGGGACGGTCAGGCGGTTGCCCAGCGTCGCGGGGGCGTGCTGGGCCGTACGTCCGGTGGGGGTGCCCGTACGGCTTACGGGCACCCCCGAAGGCTCCGGATCAGCCCAGGCGGGCGATCGACTTGTACTCCAGGAAGGACGACAGTCCCTCGGGGCCCAGTTCGCGACCGAGGCCGCTGCTCTTGAAACCGCCGAAGGGCGAGCTGGTCTCGATCATGTAGAGGTTGACGCCGTAGGTGCCGGCGCGCACCTGGCGGGCGACGTCCATGCCGTGCTCGGTGTCGGCGGTCCACACCGTCCCGGCCAGGCCGTAGTCGCTGTCGTTGGCGATCCGGATCGCGTCGGCCTCGTCCTCGTACGGGATCACCGCCAGGACCGGGCCGAAGATCTCCTCACGGGCGATGCGCATCTCGTTGGTCGCTCCGGCGAAGACGGTCGGGGCCACGTACCAGCCGCGGTCGTGGGGGCGGTCGAGGCCGCCGACGACGGCCTTGGCCCCCTCGTCGATGCCGATCTTGATGTAGCCCTCCACCCGTTCCTGCTGCCGCTTGGCGACCAGCGGGCCGATACCGGTCGCCGGGTCGGACGGGTCGCCGACCGGCATGCCCCGCACCATCGCCGAGACCGCGTCCACGACCTCGTCGTAGCGGTTGCGCGAGGCCAGGATGCGGGTCTGGGCGATGCAGGCCTGGCCGTTGTTCATCAGCGAGGCGATCGACAGGAAGCCCATCGCGGAGGGCAGGTCGCAGTCGTCCAGGATGATCGCCGCGGACTTGCCGCCCAGTTCGAGCGTGCAGCGCTTGAGCTGCTCGCCGCAGATCGCCGCGATGCGGCGCCCGGCGGCGGTGGAGCCGGTGAAGGCGACCTTGTCCACGCCCGGGTGGGAGACCAGGTGCTCGCCCGCCTCGCGTCCGGCGGCGACGATGTTGACGACGCCGTCGGGGATGCCGGCCTCCTTGACCATCTCGGCCAGCGGGTAGGCGTCGAGCGGGGTCTCCGGCGCGGGCTTGACCACGATCGTGCAGCCCGCGAGGAGGGCGGGGGCCAGCTTGATCATGATGACGAACTGCGGGACGTTCCACGGGACCACGGCGGCCACCACGCCGACCGGCTCGCGGCGTACGGTCACGGAGCCGAACGTGCCCGGGCGCTCCTCCTCGACGGGGAAGGTCTTGCCGAGCTCGGCGTAGTACTGGAGCATGCCGAGCGGCTGCGGGGCCTGGGCCATCTGGGAGAAGGTGATCGGGGAGCCCATCTCCAGCGTGATGATCTCGGCCATCTCGTCCTGGCGGGCCGCGTAGAGCTCGGCGAGCCTGGACAGGACGGCGGCGCGCTCGGGCATCGTCATCCGGGGCCACGGGCCGTGGTCGAACGCCTGGCGGGCGGCGGCCACCGCCCGGTCCATGTCGGCGGCGGTGCCGTCGGGGACCCGGCCGACGACCTCCTCGGTGTGCGGGGAGATGACGTCGATGGTGCCGGTCCCGGCGGGGGCCACCCAGTCGCCCCCGATGAAGAGCGTGTCGTGCTGGCGCATGATGTGTTGCCTCCTGGTGGGCGGGCCAGAGTCACAATTTGAGCGAATGCTTGCTTGGATAGTGTCATCCGCAGGGAAGGGCGCCACAAGCCCCACCGCTGCTTGAGACCGAATCATGTTCTGTCGCTGATGGCAAGGGTGACAGAAGTCTCCGCCGGAGTCCCTGTCGGATGGGCGAGGTGGGGCACCCTGTGCGAGGATTCATCAGGGTTAAACCAGTGACACGTCAGGAAATGTTTACTCAAATCACCCTAAATGGGCAGATGGTTCGTCAATGGTGCGCGAGTTCCTCCGTTCCGGTGGCGAGCTTCAAGATCGTCTTCTATAGTTTCGCTCCGTCCAAGTGGGGGGCGCCGGAGGTGAGCGAAGCGTGAGACCGACTCGCTCGGCGATCCTGGCCGCCCTGCTCGCGGTGCTGCTCCTGTCGCCGGCCGTGGCGGGGGCGTCCCCGCTCCGCGCGGCCAGGCCGAACCCGGAGGCCGAGCTCAAGAGGCTGACCCAGGAGGCGGCCGAGCTCAACAAGAACTACCGCGGCCAGGTGCAGAGCCTGGAGGAGACCCGGGTCCAGGCCAGCAAGGCCACCGTCAACGCCAGAGGCCTCAAACGCGCCCTGGTGGCCGCCGAAGCCGACATCGTGCGCTTCGCCCAGACCGCCTACATGGGCGGCGCCCTGGACGACGGCAGCCTGCTGAGCTTCCAGGGCGACCCCACCATGGCCCTCAGCCAGGCCGCCACCATGTCCTACCTGGCCAGCCGCCGCGCCACCCAGCTCAACCGGGTCAAGAGCCTCATCAAGAAGGCCAAGACCGCGGAGAAGACCGCCGACGCGAAGATCGTCGCGCTCAAGAAGGACATCGCCGACCTCAAGCGGCAGCGGGTCAGGATCGAGGGACTGCTGGCCAAGTACGGCTTCCAGACCCCCTCGGGCAACGGCGGCCTGACCCCTCGCACGGTCACCATGCGCAACGTCGTGCTGCAGACCTTCCCCATGCCCTACGGCTACGGCTGCCTCCGCCCTGGCGACCCGGGCGACCACGGCACCGGCCGGGCCTGCGACTTCATGATGAGCACCGGTGGCCGCGTCCCCACCCCCGATGCCCTGGAGCGCGGCAACCGCCTCGCCCAGTGGGCCATCGACAACGGCAACAAGTACGGGGTCATGTACATCATCTGGCAGCAGAAGTACTACGACGTCCGCACCGGCGCCGGCTGGAAGATGATGTCCAACCGAGGCGGCAACACCGCCAACCACATCGACCACGTGCACATCTCGATGTTCTGAGCTGCTGGGCCCCTGACCTGCGGTGATCTCGTCATGTGGGGCCTTCAGGGCGCATCCAGGGCACTTCACGCTTGATGATCTTCAGCTGGCACGCGATAGAAGGTAGGGGCGGGCACGTGCCCGGAGAACCTCGCCCGAGGAGGATCGCGGTGCCCCTGATCTCTCGCAGCGACTGCGAGCTGAACGCCTACGACCGTACGTTCTTCGTGGTCGATGTGACGTTCGCCTACGATCCCGGTGACTTCCCGGGCGGCGGCTGGTTCGGAGCGATCACGAACTGCTGCCGCGTCTCCGCGGACGACGACCGCGTGAGCATCCGGCTTGAGGCGTGGGACGACGTACCCGAGGAGCAGCGCGAGCCTTGGGCGGACGTCGCCTCAGGCGTGTTCCGGTCGGAGACCGGGGAGATCTGCGCGGCGGAGCTCTACACGGATGTGCAGGACGGGTTCCTGATCCTTGGGGAGCCGGGCCGGGACTGGCATGTGCGGGCCCACACTCGCACCGACGACGAGGCGGATCCGAGAGAAGAGTTCCTCTTCCAGTTCTGGCCCGCCTCCACCACCGAGAAGCCTTCCTTCTAAGGCTTTGGTGCCGCACTGCCAGGGGCCGCCCACACGTCTTCGATGACCTGCCTCATGCGGTCCTCGCTGGAGGGCATCAGGTGTGTGTAGGTCCGCAGGGTGAAACCGGGGTCCGCGTGTCCGAGGAAGTCGGCCACGGCCTTGATGGACACGCCCCGCTCCAGGAGTACCGAGGCGAAGTGATGGCGGAGCGTGTGGAAGCCGTTCTCGCGGGTCGCCGGGATACCCGCCTTGATCAAGGTCGGCTTCCAGACGAAGCGGTTGAACTCGGTCCGGTTGATCAGGCTGTGCAGTCTGGTCGTGAAGATCAGCTCTGCCGAGTGCAGTGGCCCTTCCGGTGCCCGCCAGGGCAACGTGATCTCGACCGGCTGGAAGGCCACCTGATGATCCGAGAGGCGCAGGGCAAGACTTTCCGGCAGAGGAACGTCACGGACCTTCCCACCCTTCGGCGGGGCGAAGAGCATCTGACGGTCCTTCAGCATCTTGACCTGCCGTCGTACGTGAACGACTCTGGCCGCCAGGTCGATGTCATCGACGGCCAGGCCGAACGCCTCTCCTTGGCGCAGCCCGAGCGCCGCGGCCGTCTGGACCATGACCTCATAGCGTCGTGTGACGGCACCGGCCACGGTAACACCGCGACGACCTACCTCGACAGCTTCGAACGAGTCTGGACCAGCGCCGAATCCGCAGCTCAGATGACCTGATGATCAGTCCTGTTCAAGATCGAACGTAACTTATCTGTTCGTCTTTAAAGCGGTCCGCCTGCGGCGTCCCGCGCCGCGCTGGTCGGCCAGCCGGCCGGGCTGCGGCTCTCCAGCCGGTCCCGGCCGGCGCCGCCCGCGCGTCTTTCGCGCAGTAGACCGCTGGGAGAGAAAGAGGCCGCGCTTGACCCTCCGCTCTCGGCCTGCTGCCGCTTCGCGGTGGGGCGACGGCATACGAGGTGATCAGGTCGTTGGGCTTGGGCCCGCCCCGGGCAAGGGCAGCAGCCACCCCCCGACGTCACGGCGAACAGGATGAACAGGCTGGGGTAGTCGCCGAGAGGAACAGCCAAGGCGGCGCTGGCGAGGGGTTCCGCAACTTTCTGCGCGGGTTGTCGTATCGGCCGGTCTGCCAATCGTCTTGCTGGTAAACGGGAAGGGCAGTGTCTGTCGAACGAGGCATACGCGGTGACAACTGGCGCACGACTCAGGCGCAAGTCGATAGCTGGGGAGCACAGGATCACTGCCCGATGATTCGGAGAAATGGAGTACCTCGTGATCCCGACGATGAACACGATCGACATCGTGGTATCCGACATGGACGCGGCGATCGCCTTCTACGCCCACCTGGGGCTCGACTTCAAGATCGACCCCCACTCGCCCGAACACGCCGCCTGCGATCTGCCGGGCGGGTTCCACGTGATGTTGGATAACGAGGCCTTCCGCACGCCCTTCCTGCCGGGCTGGACCCGTCCGACCGGCGGTCCGGGCAACCTGCTCTGCTTCGAGTTTCCTGCACCGGCCGAAGTCGACGCCAAGTACGCCGAGCTGGTCCAGGCTGGGTATCGGGGGCTCGCCGAGCCGTTCGATGCGTTCTGGGGCATGCGGTACGCCACCGTGCTGGATCCGGACGGAAACGGCGTCGACCTGTATGCGGCTCTGCCGTCCACGTGAGACGACCCACCCACTCATCAGACCCAGGCTGGACAGACACAAGGAGCCAGGCATCGTGAAGTACGTGCTGATGTTCGTCGAGACAGAGCAGTTCGCTAAGGAGTTGCAGGCCATGGGCGAGCTGGAGCGGGACGCGGCATTCGAAGCTGTGGGCCGCTGGTTCGCCGAGCACGCCGACAAGATCACCCACCACGCTCACCTGGCTCCGGTGCACACCGCCACCACGATGCGGTTGCAGGGCGCCGGCGAGCCGGTCATCACGGACGGGCCGTTCGTGGAGGGCAAGGAGGTGGTCAGCGGATTCGCCGAAATCGAGGTCGCCGACCTCGATGAGGCCCTGAAGGTCGCCAGGTCTTGGCCGGCCTGCCCTGTGGTGGAGATCCGCCCCGCCTCGTGAGCTAGCTGGTGAACGAGCCTGTGTCGCATGAGGTGCTGGCCCGCGTGGTGCGCGAGCACGCGGGCCGGCTGGCCGCGTCCCTGGTCTCGCTGCTGGGCGACTTCTCCGCCGCCGAGGACCTGGTCCAGGACGCGATCGAGGTGGCCTTGCAACGGTGGCCTGTCGAGGGCGTCCCGGACCGGCCGGATGCTTGGCTGTTCACTGTGGCCCGCCGCCGCGGCCTGGACGTACTGCGCCGGGAATCCAACTACCGCGCCAAGTTGGCCCGGTTGCAGTGGCCAGTGCCGCCCAGGCCGGATGAACGACTCCAGCTGATCTTCACCTGCTGCCATCCGGCGCTGTCACGGTCGGCGCAGATCGCTTTGACGCTGCGGGTGGTGTGCGGGCTGAGTACCGCACAGATCGCCGCGGGACTCGTGGTGCCGGAGGCCACGGTGGCGCAACGGATCACCCGAGCCAAGAAGAAGATCGCCGAAGCCGGAATTCCCTACCGGGTCCCAACTCCTGAGGACTTGCCCGAGCGGTTGAGGGAGGTGCTGGCTGTCATCTACCTGCTGTTCAACGAGGGCTATCTGTCCAGCACGGCAGAGCGCGCCCAAGCCCGGGACCTGGTCGACGATGCCGAATGGCTGGCCGCACTTCTGGCGGGCCTGGCTCCCGATGAGCCGGAGGTGATCGGCCTGCTGACGCTCATCCGGTTGCACCGGGCGCGGGGAGAGGCCCGTTTCGACACCGGCGGACGTCTGGTCCTTCTGCCCGATCAGGACCGCTCTTTGTGGGATCACGAGGCCATCCAGGCGGCTTCCGCTCTGCTCGTGCGTGCGGCGCGCAGACACCGCCGGCCTGGCCCGTATCAGGTGCAGGCGGCGATCGTGGCTTGTCATGCCGAGGCGCAGCGTTGGGAGGACACCGACTGGGCGCAGATCGTCGTGCTCTACGACATGCTGCTGTACCTGGCGCCTTCCCCGGTCACCCGGTTGCACCGCGCGATCGCTCTGCAATACGTGAAGGGACCGGAAGCCGCTCTGGACGAGTTGAAGAATCTTGCGGACGTGTTGGAGCGCTATCCGCTTTTGCATGCCACTCACGCCGAACTGTTGCGCGCTCTGGGACGGCCGCAGGAGGCCCGTCAGGCCGACGAACGCGCGTTGAGGTTGACCGCCAATCCCGCCCAGCAGGCGTTGCTGGAGGAACGGCTCAGTTGGACATGACCCACGGCGTAGTCGCCGAGCCGCCCGTATCCGGAGTTCAGGTGTCGTGGAGATGCCAGGGCGCGTGCGCGTGCGTTGCCCGAGGGTTGGAGCGGACCTGCACGGCGTAGGTGGGTCGCGTGCTCGTGGGACGCGGGCCTAGGTAGGTGTGGCCGGTCAGGTGGCACCAGGCGGGCAGGTCGATCGGGGCAGCCGGGTCGCCGGTGATCAGGTGAACGACGGTGCCCGGTTCCAGGCCGTCGACCAGGCGGCGTAGCTCGATCAACAGCTGGACGCATCGGCGATCGCCGCCGTCGAGCACGATCGGCTCCCGGTCGTAGCTGCGGCTCTGTGTCTCCTCAGGTGGTGGCATGTTCCTCCTAGGGTTCGGCGGAAATAGTCTAGGAAGCACGATGGACGAGGCAACGAGCAGGCCAGGGGCCGGGCAAAGCGGGGACCTGGCGGCGGCTCAGCGTGAGCATTGGCAGCGCACCTACACCGCCCACCCTGACATGTACGGCGATCAGCCATCGGCGCCGGCCGTGTATGCCACTGGGGTGTTCGCCGCCGCCGGGGCGAGGTCGGTCCTGGAGTTGGGTGCCGGCCACGGGCGAGACGCCCTGTACTTCGCTCGGTGCGGCTTTGCCGTTCAGGCCACCGACTTCAGCCCGCACGGCCTGGAACAGCTACGCCTCACTGCCGAGCACGCCAGCCTGGGCGATCGGGTGGCCACGTTGGTGCATGACGTGCGCGAGGCGCTCCCGCTGCTCGACGAGTCGGTGGATGCGGTCTACGCGCACATGTTGTTGTGCATGGCACTGTCGACAGCGCAGATTCGCGCTCTGGTCGGCGAGGTGCGACGGGTGCTGCGCCCAGGTGGGATCTTCGTTTACACCGTGCGCCACACGGGAGACGCTCACTACGGTGCCGGCATTGCCCACGGTGATGGCATCTTCGAACATGGCGGTTTCGCGGTGCACTTCTTCGACCGCGCGCTGGTCGATGTACTGGCCCACGATTGGAGCACCCCGCAGATCCACCCGTTCGAGGAGGGCGAACTGCCCCGCCGCCTATGGCGCGTCACCCAAACCGACTCCACCGAACTCGGGGTACATCACTTGCCTGCTTGGACATGGCCCTCACCATTCCACCGGCAGGGCGACCAGGCCGCCGGTCAGGACGTCGGCGCGCACCCGTAGTTCTTCGACCGGTACGGCCAGCCGCATCTGCGGGAAACACGCGAGCAGCTGAGAGAAGACGGCTTGCAACTCCATGCGCGCCAGCGGAGCGCCGATGCAGTAGTGGCCGCCGTGCCCGAACGTCAGATGAGGTACGGCATGCCGTGTGACGTCGAAGCGATCTGGCTCGGAGAAGACCGCGGCGTCGTGGTTGGCGGCGCCGCTGTCGAGTAGTACCAGCTCACCCGCCCGTACGGTCACATCGCCGATCTGCAGATCGGTGCGGGCGTAGCGGGGGATGCCGCCCCCGCCTGTGCCCTGCGTGCGCAGCATCTCCTCCACCGCGCTGGTGACCAGGCTTGGGTCGTCGGCCAGCGTCTGCTGCTGGCCCGGGTTGGTCAACAGGCACAGTGCGCCCATGCCGATCGCCACGACGGTGGTCTCATGCCCGGCGAACAGCATGAACATCGACATCATCGCGACCTCGTCATCGCTCACCTCGCCAGAGGCGCACATGCGGGAGATGAAGTCGTCGCCGGGCTCCTTACGCTTCCGGGCCACCAACTGCTGGCCGTAGCCGAACAGTTCACCCAGCCCTGACTCGGAGCGGGCCCGGTCGCGCACGTCGCCGGCGGCCTCGGTCCAGGCGCGGAACTGCTCGCGGTCGGCGTACGGCACGCCGAGCAGCTCGCAGATCACCAGGATGGGCAGCGGAAGCGCGAGTGCTTGATGTAGGTCCGCAGGTGATCCGTGCTCGGCCAGGTCGTCGAGCAGTCGCGTAGTCAGCTCTTCCACTCGCGACCGGAAGGCGCGCATGCGCTTGGGGGAGAAGTGCGGCTGAAGCAGGGTGCGCATCCGGGCGCTGTCGGCCGCTTCACTGTCGTAGTTTCCCAGCGGCCCGCCGAACAGTGCCGACTCACCTGTGCGGGCGGCGTTGTCGGGGTCCGGGTGAGAGCGGCCGAGTCGGTCGTCCGCCAGTAGCGCGCGTACCTGCTCGTAGCCCGTGACCAACCAGGCCTCATGTCCCACCGCCGTGCGGATCCGGTGGATCACGCCGTCCCTCTGCAGCTGGCGCAACAGCGGCGCCACCTTTAACGGATGAGTCTGTTCGAACGGCAACTGCACCGTCATCCTCGGCCTCCTAAGCTCAAGCCATCTTGTTTAAGATAGCTTTAACAAAGTGACTTGTATAGGATGGCTTTAACAAGTGGAGGTGCGGATCGATGGTAGGAGCGGAACCGGCTCGGCGAATGCGCCGCGCCGAGCGGCGTGAGCAGATTCTCGATGCCGCCACGCGTGCGTTCGCTCGTGCCGGGTTCGCCGGGACCGGCCTCGATGACGTCGCCTTAGAGGCCGGTATCAGCCACGTGATCCTTTATCGGCACTTCGACTCCAAGGCTGCCTTGTACAGGGCCGTGCTGGAGCGTGCCTGCGAGCGGTTGGCCGAGCAGACCGGTACCGACGACTTTGACGACGACGCCATCCCCGCTCTACTGCGCGCTGCGGCCGCCGACCCCGACGGGTTCCGGCTCTTGTTCCGCTACGCCGCCCGAGAGCCCGAGTTTCGCGAATTCGTCGACCTCATCACCGCAACCTCCACAGAGGTCGCGCAGAAGAACCTGGCCAAGCGCATCCCCGCAGGACCATGGCTGGAATGGGCATCGCGTCTGATTCCTACGCTGACCATTGAGGCAGTGATTGCCTGGCTGGATGCCGGCCAGCCCGAGCCAGGCCAGGCCCCCGAACGAATCCGTCAGATCATTCACGGCGCCATCGCCGCCGCGCATCCCAATGTGGACGAGTCGGCAGCGGCCGCAGACAGCTAGCGAGTTCGATTTCGCCTCGATGGCTATGTCCGTCTGCCATTATTTCGTTCCAAAAGTTCATGGGTGGAGGACTACGCGCCATGTTTGCCTACGGCCAGCTCACTCGCGTGGCGGGTGCCGATCCGCGGAACTTGACCTTCGCAGTTTTGGATGTGGAGACCACGGGGCTGTATCCAGGGAAGGGTTCGCGCGTTTGCGAGATTGGCATCGTGCGAATGCGAGGCGACGGGGTCATTCTCGATGAGTACTCCACGCTCATCGATCCGCGGCTCAGATGCCGGGTTCCCTCCTACGGGCAGGTGAGATGGCGAACGAGCGGTCGCCAGAGCGAGAGCCGTCGGTGTCGACTCCGCGGGAACATTTGTCCAAGACCGATAGTCGACCGCCCATGCATATTCTCTGCATGAGTGAGTACGACGTTGAGCATTCGCATGGGATGTACGTGGTCCACGACGGCCCGCGGCAGGCGCGGCCGCTGTTGCTCATCCACGGATCGGGGGCCTCGAGCGGCACCTGGAGCCCGGTGGTCCCGGCACTGGCCGACCGTCATCACGTCATCCGGGTCGACCTCCCGGGCTGCGGCCAGTCCCCGCCCGCGCCGTCGTACGACGTGCCCGCGCAGGCGGGCCAGGTGGCGGCGCTGCTCGACGAGCTCGGCCTTCGTCAAGTCGCCGTGGTCGGGCACTCCAGCGGCGGCTACGTCGCCACCGCGCTTGCCGAACAACGTCCCGACCTGGTGGGTTCGCTCGTACTGATCAGCAGCGGCCCGAGTCCCGATGCGCTCCTTCGGCAGCCGTTCATCCTTCGGGTCCTGTTGGCCCCGCCTTTGGGCCCGCTCCTGTGGCCGAGGCGTTCGGATGCGATGATCCGCAGAGGGATCAGCGCGACGGCCGCTCGCCCGGTGGACGTCCCGGACGAGGTGGTCGCCGAGGTGCGGGGGATCACCTACCGCGCGATGAGGACGGTGCTGCGCCGGAACACCGCGTACATCGCCGAGCGGGGCGTGCCCGAGCGTCTCGCCGCCCTCGAGGTCCCCGTGCTGGTGATCTTCGGCGCTGCCGACCCCCGTTGGGAGCCGTCGTCGGCGCACCAGTACGACGCGGTGCCGAACGCGCGGGTCGAGCTGCTGCCCGGCGTCGGGCACCTACCCATGTTGGAAGCGCCCGAGACGACCAGCGAACTGCTGCTGGGCTTCACGACAACGGCCGCTGACAGCCCGCCCATGATCCCTGAGGCCTAGACTGGTCACGTGTTGTCGACCGGGACGCCATTCCCCTGGGCGGCGGTGGACGTCGCAGTCCCGCGCCTGTCAGGTCGGCTGCCGGGGGTCACCATGGCCGGGTTCCGCCATCGTGCCCCCGGACTCGTGGACATCGCCATGGTCGCGCACCCATCCGTCACCCTGATCGTCGATCTGAGCGAGGGAGAAGGCATCGTTTACGACATTCATGGCCGGCGCGAGCGCGGCAGTGTCGTCGTCGGGCTCCTCCCTGGCGATCTTCGGGCAGCCGGCTCTGGGGTTGGCGAGTGCCTCCAGATCCGGCTGGAGCCGGTCGTGGCGGGTGCGGTGCTCGGCACATCGGCCGAGCTCAGTGGGACGGTGGTATCCCTCAAGGATGTCTGGGGCCGTGACGCCGGGCGAGCCGAGGACAGGCTGCGCGCCGCCGCGTCGTGGGACGAACGGTTCACGATCGCGGTCGAAATCCTCAACCGTCGGCTGGGCGACCGCCCGCCGGTCGATCCGGAGGTCGCCTACACCTGGCGGCGGACGCTCACCAGCCGGGGGCGAGTGCGGATCGACGGCCTGGCGGACGAGGTCGGCTGGAGCCGCAAGCGCCTGTGGTCCCGCTTCCGGTCCCAGCTCGGCATCACCCCCAAACGCACCGCCCAACTCGTGCGCTTCGACCACGCCGCCCACCTTCTCGCGGCGGGTCACGCCGCCGCCAGCGTCGCCACCCAGACCGGCTACGTCGACCAGTCACATCTCCACCGCGAGGTCAAGGCGTTCGCCGGGCTCACGCTCACGGCCGTGGCCGTCGCGCCATGGCTCGCGATCGACGACGTCGCATGGCCGGCTTCATCGCCGACCCGGCCATGACGGGCATCCCACGGTGTCAGCACGAGCATGGCCGGAGATTGTCGGTCAGGGCATATCGCCGTGTCCGTACTCATCGAGTGTGATGTTCCGCGCCATGGCCAGTGACGCCTGACACACGGCTTCGATGCCTGATGGCTCGAAGCCGTGGACCGTCTTCATGGAAGTGAGCTCCCCCCCCCGCAGCCCGGACGCCGGCGTGTTGACCGCGGCAATGCACACGCCATGAGATGGCGGTGAGTGCAGGCATACAGATCCGTACGGCCGAAAACCGCTTGCCTCGCGTGGTGGGCTCAGGGAACGTGGTGTCCATGACGCTCTGACGGACAGCACCCCGCCACTCCGAGATGCCACGGCGCCGACGCGCCCCGCAATGCTGTCAACCCATACCCCTTTGAGGGAAGAGAGCCTTTTGTCTCAGCAACACTCCCGGCAGGAGTCCCTGCCGCCGTCCACCACGGCCACGGGGTCGGCCACCGTCACCGTGTTCGCCTCCTCCGCGAGCTGGATCGAGTCCGACGCCCTCGCGCAGTGCCACCAGGTGGCCGCCCTCGACGGCATGGTGCACGTCGCCGCCATGCCGGACCTGCACCCCGGCAAGGGCGCTCCCATCGGCGCCGCCATGGCATCGACCGTGCTGTACCCGTTCCTGGTGGGCTCCGACATCGGTTGCGGCATCGCCGTGTTCCCCATGAAGCTCAAGCGCGCCGTACCCGAGAAGCTCGCCGCCCGCTTCCCCGACCTCGATCGCGCGCTGGATCCCGAGCAAGATGCCGACGACCCGGCCTGGGCCGTTGTGAAGGGCGATATCCCCGCCGGTCACGTCGAGGGCCTCGGGACGGTCGGCCGGGGCAATCACTTCGTCGAGCTGGCGCGGATCGGGACCGTCTTCGAGCCGGGCCACGCGAGCCGCCTCGGACTCGCCGACGGCGACCTGGTTCTCATCGTCCACAGCGGTTCCCGAGGGCTGGGCGAACAGATCCTGCGGGCGCACACCGCGGTCCACGGCGCGGGCCCCGCCCCTGATCCCGGCGCCTACCTGGCGATGCATGACGACGCCGTACGCTGGGGATCGCTCAACCGGCGGTTGATGGCCGCCCGGGTCGCCCATGCCCTGGGGGCCGAGCCTGCCGAGCCGCTCGTCGACCAGTGCCACAACCTGGTCGAGGTTCGCGACGGGGTCTACCTGCACCGCAAGGGGGCGGCGCCGGGTGACGGCCGCGACGTGCTCATCGCCGGTACGCGAGGCACCCCCTCCTACCTCGTGGCCGCCCACGCCGGGCCGGACGCCAACCATTCCGTCGCGCACGGCGCGGGCCGCAAGATGTCGCGTGCGGACGCCCTGCGCCGGGGCCGGGCCAAGCACACGGTCGAGGAGCTGCGCCGCACGCCGGTGGGGTCGCTGGTGGTGTGCGGAGACCGCCAGCTGCTCTTCGAGGAGGCGCCGACGGCCTACAAGCGCATCGAGCAGGTGATCGCCGACCTCGTCGACCATGACCTGGCCACGCCCGTGGCCACCACGGTCCCTCTGGTCACCTACAAGACGCCCGATCTCGGATCCACGCCCCGGCGGGACCAGCGCCGCAAGCGAGGCGCGCGGTGAGCGTCCACCTGCTCCTGTCGGCCGGGCGTGGCCCGCAGGAGTGCGCCTGGGCGCTGGCCCGGCTGCTGCGCCGCCTGGAAGCCGACGCCACCCGGCAGAACCTGGAGACCCATCGGGCCGAGACCGTTCCCGGTGACCGGCCCGACACCTACCGATCGGTTCTGATCCGGATCTCAGGAGCCGGTGCCGAGGCGTTCGCCGCCTCGTGGACCGGAACCCTGTGCTGGCAGGCCCCCAGCCCCTACCGGGCCGGCACAGGCCGAAAGAACTGGTACGTCATCGCCCAACCGTGCCAGGTCGACACCCCGCGCACGACGTTCGCGGAGGCGGACGTCGACATCGTCGCCTGCCGCACCGGCGGCCCCGGCGGTCAACATCGAAACAAGGCCAGCACGGCGGTACGGGCGACCCACCGGCCCTCGGGGATCGTCGTCGTGGTCGACACCGAGCGGCAGTTCAGCCTCAACCGCCGCATCGCCATGCGGCTGCTGCGACAGCGCATCGAGGACGGCGACGAGACGGCAGGGCGTGCCGTCACCACCGCCCGCTGGCGCGTCCACGATGAGCTCGTACGCGGCAACCCCACCCGTATCGAACGTCCGGAAACGCCGAAGCAGGACCTGGCTTCACAGGAGCAGACGCGCCGACGACCGTGACAGTCCACCCGACCATGCCCTACCGCAGAAGGAGGATCGCACCCAGAATCGCCAGGGCAAAAGCACGTGCGGTGAGGACCTGCCGGCACGGTCGCGGTACCCTGCGCCGTGAGCAGCCCAAGGAAGCTCACCGAGAGCGGACGCAACCGTGGAGGCCCCCAAGCCTGGGAGCACAGGGCACACCCAGGGCACATGGGCACGAGATACAGCGCGAAACGATGAGAACCAGTGAACGCCAAAAGCCCGGCTCAGCTTCGAAGCGCCCCGGGCACGTCGCTCAGCGCTCACGTCGGCGCCGGGCCTTACCGCTCACTCCGCCGAACAGCGCCAGGCCCCTCACCACGACCACCGGCGCCGACGGGTCGACGTCCGGGCTGCTGTGCACGTCGAAGCCGCCGAAGATGCCGACGCCGTGGCAGCGCACCTCCGTCCCCTCGGGCACGATGATCTCGGCCCCGCCGAAGATCGCGTTGATCGTGATCTCGACCTCTTTTGCCTCGAACTCGGCGTCGGTCAGGTCAAACCGCAGGCCGCCGAAGACGGCCAGCGCTTTGGTCCGCCGCCGTACCCGCCAGCGGCCCTTGCGCTCGGCACCGCCGAAGATGGCGACGATGTTCTCGGGCTTGGAGCTCGCATCCGGCAGGTAGGACACCGGGTTCGCGGCCGGACGGTGCCGGTCGACCTGTAGGTCGCGGGTGAGGACCTCGAGCTCCCCCACGGTCTTGGCCTGGTAGAGCCGGTCCAGGCGCTCGGAGTACTCCTCGTGGCTCAGCTGACCGGTGCTCAGGGCTTCACCGAGCATGGTGCTGACCTGCTCCCTATTGCTGTCCGAGGCGCGCAGGTGCGACATCTGGGAGTCCCTACGCTGAGGGGGATTTTCCATGCTGGCCACGATAGTTCTCATTCATCCTGACGGGGAGCTTGCCAAGGGGTGTTCGGTCACCTCCAGCTCGCCCGCGGCCTCGACGATCCGCTCGGCGGCCTTCAGCAGGTGCAGCGATGAGACCCGCTCCTCCTGCTGGTCGCCCCGGCATGAGGACATGGTCCTACAGGAGGAACGCTGTACAGCGACACCGTCTTACGCGATCACACGGCACCGACCCGTATCTATCTCCTGAACAGGGGACGAGCTGTGTGACATGCATGCCGCCCTTCCCTACGGATCGTTAGAAGGCGCCTGGCTGGTGTTCTGCTTGTCCCGGCTCCAGATTTCGGTGCATCGAGGGAGGTCCTCGATGCCTCCGCCTTCGGGGATCATGCCCCAGAGGAAGGGGATCAGGTACTGAGGCGGTTCGCCCAGGAGCACGGCCAGTTCGTCCTCGGTGACGGTGAGGGTGAATGCCGAGCCCGGTTGCCCGGGGTTCCATCCCTGTTCGACGGCTCGCCGGATGCATCCGGCGACGAGGGCGGGGCGGACCGCGATCGTCCGTTCTCCGAGCCAGTTGTCCGGCCGGGCGCAGGGAAGGGACACCACGAGAACACGCCCCGGCTCCTCGGTCCGCTCAACGGTGACGGTGAGGGGACTCCAGCTGTTGCCCTGGTGGTAGGTGGGCTTGTGCCGGATCCGCCAGCGGAAGGCGGTGCCGTCGACGCTGATGGGCCGTGAGCCCTTCCTGGGCATCGTCACGGGCGCCTCCAAGCTTCTGTTCTGTTCCGTCGCTGTTCTGTGGGAGTACCAAAAGCAGTGAGAAGTGACGCGAGACGCCCGCAAGCGTAACCACTGCTCATCCCATGATCGAACTGTTTTCCCAGGTGCCCTGATCACGCATCGGAGATCACCCAGATCTACGAGCGCAGGGCGCACTCAGGGCACATCTGATCGGTTGGATGCCGGCGAAGGGCCGGCCGCGTGGCGGCAGGCCGGGGAGCGGGCTCGGCCTGGCAGCGAGGGCGTGCAGCTCGTAGGTCGCGTTCTCGTGCCCGGTGCCGGTCAGGGCGGCGCTCGCCGCCAGCGC
>NZ_JBEXUE010000060.1:0-31731 GCF_040614275.1 Streptosporangium sp. NPDC006013 | reverse complement strand
GGAGAAGTCCCACACCCGGCGCAGGTCGGCGGGGACGTCGAAGCCCTGCTCGTCCCGGCCGAAGGGTTCTTCGGCCGGGACGAGCAGGCGGCCGACCTTGGTGGACAGGATGTAGGAGTCACGGGGCCGGTCCGCCAGGGCGGCGCCGAGCCGCCGCTCCGACAGGCCGAGCCCGTAGTGCGGCGCGGTGTCGAACAGCCGGATGCCCGCCTCGTAGGCCGCGTCCACCGCCGCCCGCGCCACGTCCTCGCCGACCGTCGAGAACAGGTTCCCGATCGGGGCCGCACCGAAGCCATACCTGCTGACCTGCACCTCTTGCTCCGTTCTGTACGGCTTCACGTTTCTCGTACGGGAGTAATGCTTTACGGCTCTCGTGCAGTTTGAGGTATCCGCCCGGGTCCGCGCATCCCTACAGACCTCGCAGGTCCGCACCGGCTCCGCGCCCGTACGGGCTGAACGTCCGCGTGTCCCGCCCGGAGGAGCGGGACCGCGGCGCGTCAGTCCTGGGCCTTGCCGCCGGCCAGGCGGCTGATCATCAGGGCGACCAGGATGATCGAACCGTAGACGAGCTGTTTCCACTCGCCGGGGACGCCCTTCAGGGTCAGGATGTTCTCGACGAGGCCGATCACCAGGACACCGGTGAGCGCGCCGAGGATCGTCCCCTTGCCGCCGTCCATGCTGACGCCGCCGATGACGGCGGCGGCGAAGGCCATGAAGATCCAGCCGACGCCCTGGTTGGCGCTGATGCCGCCCAGGCGACCGGTCTCCAGCACGCCGGCCAGCGCGGCGACGATCCCGCCGATGACGAAGACGACCCAGACGACCCGCTCGACCCTGACGCCCGCCGCGCGGGCGGCGTCGGCGTTGCCGCCGATGGCGTAGAGCGAGCGGCCGACCCGGAAGTAGCCGAGCGTGACGATGGCCGCGGTGAAGAGCGCGCCGACGATCCAGATGGCCGCCGGCAGGCCGAGCCAGGTGGCGCTGCCCAGGTAGAGGAACGACTCGGGCAGCTCGAACAGGCTCTTGCCCTGGGTGAGACCCAGCTGGAGACCGTGCACGACGATCATCATGGCCAGCGTGACGATGAAGGCCGACAGCTGGAAGCGCAGGATCAGAAAGCCGTTGAAGGCGCCGACCAGGCCGCCGATCAGCAGGCAGAGCGGGATCGCCAGGATGCCGGGCAGCTCAAGGCCGAAGCCGCCGGCCGCCACCGGGATGACCAGCATCACGCCGACGGCGGGCGCCATGCCGACCGTGGACTCCAGCGAGAGGTCGAACTTGCCGGAGATCAGGATCAGCGCCTCGGCGAGCACCACCAGCGCCAGGGCGGACTGCTGCTGGAGCACGTTGGTCAGGTTGCCCGGGGTGAGGAAGATCGGGTCCACCAGGGAACCGGCGATCAGCAGAACGACGATCACCGGGACCAGGGTGAGGTCGCGGAAACGCCCGAGCCGGATGCGGCGCCCCCGAGGGGCGGCCGGCGCGGGAGGGAGGGTCTTCGTCGTGGTCATCAGTGGTCGATACCTTCCATCGCCGCCACCAGCTCGTTGTCCGTCCAGCCGCGCGGCACGTCCTTGACGATCCTGCCGTGGAACATGACGAGGACCCGGTCGCAGATCCTCAGGTCGTCGAGTTCGTCGGAGACCAGTACGGCCCCCGCGCCCCGGTCGGCCGCGTCCTCCACCGCGCCGAGCAGGGAGTGCTTGGCCTTGACGTCCACCCCGGCGGTCGGGTTGATGACCACGAGCGCGCGGGGGTCGTCGGCGAGCGCCCTGGCCAGCACCACCTTCTGGGCGTTGCCGCCGGACAGGTCGGCCACCGGCTGGTCGGGCCCCGTCGTCTTGATGTCCAGCTGTTCGATCATCCGGGCGCCACGCTCGCGGCGGCGGGCCGGGAACACCGCGCCGAAGCGGCCGAGCTTGTGGGCGATCGGGATGGTCGCGTTCTCGGCGATCGACAGCAGCGGGACGAAGCCCTGGTGGTGCCTGTCCTGGGGGACGAAGCCGAGCCCGGCGCGGAGCGCCGACGGCACGTCGCCCTGCCTGACCTCCGTGCCGTTGACCGTCACCGTCCCGGTGTCCGCCCGGTGCAGGCCGACCAGGGTCTCGGCGAGACCGACCTTGCCGCTGCTGCCCGAGCCGGCCAGACCGACGATCTCGCCCGCGCGAACGGCCAGGTCCACGTTCTGGTAGCGGCCCGCGAGACTGAGCGCCCGCGCCGAGAGCACCACGGGGACCGAGGTGCCGGGTGTGCGGGTGCGGTACTCGTAGGCGGCGGTGGCCTCGCCGGTCATCGCGTCGACGAGCCGGTCGTGGGGCAGGTCGCCGACCGCGGCGGTGACGATGTGCCGGGCGTCGCGGAAGACCGAGACGCTCTGGCAGATCTCGTACACCTCCTCAAGATGGTGGGAGATGAACATCATCGTGACGCCCTGCTCCCGCAGGGCGCGCATCCGGTCGAAGAGCCGCTGGATGGCGGGGCCGTCGAGCTGGGCGGTGGGCTCGTCCAGGATGATGAACCGGGCGCCGAACGACAGCGCCCTGGCGATCTCCAGCAGCTGGCGCTGCTCGACGCCGAGATCCCCGGCCATGGTCTCGGCGTCGACGTCCACGCCGTACTGCTCCAGGAGCTGCCGGGCCCGCCTTCGCAGGGTCCGCCAGTTGATCCTGCCCCGCTCGGTCTGGCGGTTCAGGAAGAGGTTCTCCGCGACGGAGAGCGTGGGGATGATCGTCGACTTCTGGTAGACGCACGCGACACGCTGCCGCCAGGCGTCCCGGTCGGCCGGCGGCGGCGCGGGCCGCCCGGCGAAGCGGACCTCACCCTCGTCCGGACGCTGCAGGCCGGTCAGGATCGACACCAGCGTGGACTTGCCCGCGCCGTTCCTGCCGACGAGCGCGTGCGTCTCCCCCTCGGCGATGGCGATCCCGGCGCCGTCGAGGGCTGTGGTGGGGCCGAAGCGCTTGGTGATCCCAACCGCCTCGACCGCCGTGACGGAAGATGTCATCACTTGACCTGGTTACCCCAGAGAGCCTTGTCGTCCACGTTCTCCTTGGTGACCAGCGGGGCGGGGAGCTGGTCCTCAAGACCGTTCGGCAGCTGGATGATCGTGCTGTCGTGGTCGGTGGGGCCGGGCTGGAAGGTCTTGCCCTCGGCCGCGGCCTTGGCGTAGAACATCGCGTACTTGGCGTAGAGGTCGGCCGGCTGGGAGACCGTGGCGTCGATCTCGCCCTTGCGGATGGCCTCGAACTCCTGCGGGATGCCGTCGTTGGAGATCACGAAGACGTGCTTGGGGTCCTCCGGCGGCACGATCAGGTTCTTGGCCTTGAGCACCTGGATGGTGGGGGCCAGGTGGACGCCTCCGGCGTGCATGTAGACGCCCTTGATATCCGGGTGCTGCTCAAGGCGGGTCTGCAGCATCGAGGCGGCCTTGGTGCCCTCCCACTCGGTCGGCTCGTCGAAGACCGTGATCTGAGGGAACTTCTCCTTCATGCAGGCGCCGAACGCCTCGGCCCGGTCGCGGCCGTTGATCGACGAGAGCGCGCCCATGAGCTGGACGACCTTGCCCTTGCCGCCGAGCTTCTCGCCGAGGAACTCGCAGGCCTTCGTGCCGTACGCCTTGTTGTCGGCCCGTACCACCATGTAGACCTTGCCCTTGTCCGGGCGGGTGTCCACGGTGACGACGGGGATGTTCTTGCCCTCCAGGGTCTGCAGCGTGGAGGCGATCGCGCCGGTGTCCTGCGGGGCCATGACGATCACCTTGGCGCCCTGTCCCGACAGGGCCTGGGTGTTGGCCACCAGCTTGGCCACGTCGTTCTGCGAGTTGGTCGGCGGCATCAGGTCGACGCCCAGCTCGGTCGCCATCTGCGGGACGTACTTGTTGAACGAGTTCCAGAAGTCGGAGTCCGCGCGGGGGAAGTCGATCCCGACCTTGCCGCCCTTGGCACCGGCCTCACCGGCCGGCTGGGCCGCGCCGGTACCGGTGGCCTCCGGCGATCCGCACGCGGAGAGGGTGAAGGCGAGCGCGAGCAGTGCCGCGCCTGTCGCCGCGGGTCCGATTTTCATACCTTTGCCTCGATTCAAAGCCATGTGGGGGGTGAGTTTTCTATGGAGCGCTGTCTCATCCGGGTCAGGCCGACCTCGGGATCAGGGTTTGGGCCGGAGCCTGAGCCCGTGCATTCCGCCGTCCACGGCCAGGACCGTACCGGTGGTGGACGCCGCGAGCGGGCTCGCGAGGTAGGCGATCGCCGCGGCGACCTCGGGGGCGCTCACCAGGCGGCCCATCGGCTGGCGGCCTTCCAGTGCCGCCAGCTCGGCCGCCGGATCCCGCGCCGCGTCGAGCAGGCGCCGCACCCAGGGAGTGTCGGCGGTGCCCGGGTTGACGCAGTTGACGCGGATCCCCTCGTGGACGTGGTCGGCGGCCATCGCCAGGGTCAGTGACTGGACGGCCCCCTTGGACGCGCTGTAGAGCGCCCGCTGGGGCAGTCCCGCCGTCGCCGCGATCGAGCAGGTGTTGACGATCGCGGCGTGCGCCGAGCGGCGCAGGTGCGGCAGGGCCGCCCGGGTGACCCGGACGATGCCCAGCACGTTGACGTCCAGAACCTTCGACCACTCCTCGTAGGAGTTGTCCTCGATCGTCCCTGCGGCGCCGATCCCGGCGTTGTTGATGAGGACGTCCAGGCCGCCGAGTTGCTCGACGGCCCCGGAGACGCCCGCGCGGACCGCCTCCTCGTCGGTGACATCCGCCTTGACCTCGACGAACGGACCACCGGAGGCGTTGATGTCCAGACAGGCCACCCGCGCGCCCCGCTCGGCCAGCAGGGTGGCGGCGGCCAGGCCGATGCCGGAACCGCCACCGGTGACCAGGGCGCGCAGGCCGTCGAACTCACCCATTGAGGGACCTCCATACCGGGCCGTCGGGGTAGGTGTGGTCGATGATCGACGCGGCGTGCATGGCCGCGCCGAAACCGGGCAGGCTCGGCGCGACGTAGGCACCGTTCTCGATCACCACGGGGTCGACGAAGTGCTCGTGCAGGTGGTCGACATACTCGATCACCCGGTTCTCCATCGAGCCGCTGACCGCGACGTAGTCGAACATCGACAGGTGCTGCACCAGCTCGCACAGGCCGACCCCGCCCGCGTGCGGGCAGACCGGGACGCCGAACTTGGCGGCGAGCAGCAGGATCGCGATGTTCTCGTTCACCCCCGCGACACGGGCCGCGTCGATCTGCAGGTAGGAGATCGCGTCGGCCTGCAGGAGCTGCTTGAAGACCATGCGGTTCTGGACGTGCTCACCGGTGGCGACCGGGATGGGCGCGATGCCCCTGGCGATGGCGGCGTGGCCGAGCACGTCGTCGGGGCTGGTCGGCTCCTCCACCCAGTGCGGGCGGAACTCCGCGAGGGCGTTCACCCAGGCGATGGCGGAGTCGACGTCCCAGCGCTGGTTGGCGTCGATCGCGATGGGGAAGTCGTCGCCGCAGGTGTCGCGGGCGATGCGCATCCGCCGCCGGTCGTCCTCCAGGTCGGCGCCGACCTTCAGCTTGATCTGGGTGAAGCCCTCGTCCATCGCCTCCTTGCACAGGCGGCGCAGCTTGTCGTCACCGTAGCCGAGCCATCCCGGGGAGGTCGTGTAGGCCGGGTAGCCGTGCTCGCGCAGGTGGGCGATGCGCTCGCGCCTGCCGGGCTCGGCGGCGCGCAGGATCTCCAGCGCCTCCCGCGGGGTGAGCGCGTCGGTGAGGTAGCGGAAGTCGACCAGCCCGACGAGCTCCTCGGGCGACATCTCGGCCAGCAGCAGCCAGAGCGGCCTGCCCGCCCGCTTGGCCTTCAGGTCCCAGAGCGCGTTGACCACGGCGGAGATCGCCATGTGCATGACGCCCTTCTCCGGGCCGAGCCAGCGCAGCTGGGAGTCGTGGACCATCTCCTTCCAGAGCGCGCCCATGTCCTCGACGTCCCTGCCGAGCACGTACGGCTCCAGCGCCCTGATCGCCGAGGTCTGCACCTCGTTGCCGCGTCCGATGGTGAAGGCGAAGCCGTGGCCCTCGAACCCGTCGTCGGTCCTCAGCACCAGGTAGGCGGCCGAGTAGTCGGGGTCGGGGTTCATCGCGTCGGAGCCGTCGAGCTCCAGCGAGGTGGGGAAGCGGATGTCATGGGTCTCCATCGAGGTGATGTGGTACGCGCCCACCCCCTCGCTCATGCCTGTCCCACCGTCTGCCGCTGGGCGCCGAGGCCGTCGATCTCCAGTTCCATGACCTGCCCCGCTCGCAGGTACGGGGTGCCGGGCAGGCCGAGCGCGACGCCGGCGGGGGTGCCGGTGTTGATGAGGTCACCGGGTTCGAGGACCATGAACCGGCTGAGGTAGCGGACGATCTCCGCCACGGTGAAGATCATGTTCTTGGTGTCGCCTCTCTGGCGCCGCACACCGTCCACCGACAGGCGCAGGCCCAGGGCCTGCGGGTCGGGGATCTCGTCGGAGGTGACCAGCCAGGGGCCGAGCGGGTTGAAGGTCTCGCAGGACTTGCCCTTGTCCCACTGGCCGCCTCGCTCCAGCTGGAACTCGCGCTCGGAGACGTCGTTGGAGATGGTGTAGCCCGCGATCTTGGACAGCGCCTCCTCGTCCGTCTCGACGTAGCGGGCCGTCTCGCCGATGACGACCGCCAGCTCGACCTCCCAGTCGGTCTTCACGCTGTCCCTGGGGATGAGCACCTCGTCGTCGGGACCGACGATCGTGTTGGCGGCCTTCATGAAGACGATCGGTTCCGCCGGGGGCGGGGTGTTCGTCTCCTCCGCGTGGTCACGGTAGTTGAGCCCGATGCACACGATCTTGCCCGGCCTGGCGATCGGGGCGCCGATCCGCAGTCCCTCGGCGTCCAGCACGGGCAGTTCGTCCCGCTCCAGCGCCTCCCGGACGCGAGCCACTCCCCCGGAGGCGAGGAAAGCCCCGTCGATCTCGGCTTCGGAGATTTCGCGGAGGTTACCGGCCCCGTCCAGGACGGCCGGCCGCTCATGGCCGACGGGTCCTACTCGCAGCAGCTTCACACCGCACCCTTCGTTGATACATCGGATGTCTTGCTCCGTGATGCTGAACGACGCCGAACCTCGATGTCAACCCCTCACCCCCGATACATCCGATCCGTTATCGAGGAGAAATCCCATCTGGCAGGGGTTATACCGGATCATGGCCCAATTTCAGCCTCCAGTCATCGGATTTCCCTCGGCGGGCAGGAGCAAAGATCGCCTACGGCGCGGCTTTCGGTGGCGAGGGCGCGAGCGATCGACTCGTAGCAAACATCGGAGGATGAGGCTTGTTACGGCGGGGTTTCGGTGCTATCTCCTAGAAACAGTCCGCCCTATGATCGGAGGAATTCGTTGCCTCGCCCCCCACGACGACGCCTCGCCGTAGTTCTCCTCGCCACTCTCACCCTCACTACCGGGCTATACGGACCCGGTCCGGCGAATGCGGAGCTGTCAGCGAACATGACGCAAGCAGATACACCCGATGACTTGACACTCTGGTACGACAAGCCCGCCACCGACTGGGAGACCCAGGCGTTGCCGATCGGCAACGGCGCGCTGGGCGCCATGGTGTTCGGCGGCGTCGGCGGCGAGCAGATCCAGTTCAACGAGAAGTCCCTGTGGACCGGCGGTCCCGGTTCCAACGGCTACGACTTCGGCAACTGGACCTCCCCCAGGCCGAACGCGATCGCCGAGGTCAGGGCAGAGATCGACCGCGACGGCAAGATCTCCCCCACGGCGGTGGCGGCCAAGCTCGGCCAGCCCAAGAGGGGGTTCGGCGCCTACCAGACCTTCGGCGACCTCTGGCTGGACATGTCCGAGACCCCCGGGGCCACCACCGGCTACCGCCGGGAGCTGAGCCTGCGCGACGCGGTCGCCAGGGTCGGCTACACCGCGGACGGCGTGGCCTACTCCCGCGAGTATTTCGCCAGCCACCCCGGCAACGTCATCGTCGGCCGGATCTCCGCCGACGAGAAGGGCAAGGTCTCCTTCACGCTGCGCACCTCCTCCCCCCGCTCCGACAAGCAGGTCTCGGTCTCGAAGGGACGCCTGACGGTCCGGGGTGCGCTCGCCGACAACGGCATGAGGTTCGAGTCCCAGGTCCAGGTGATCACCCAGGGCGGCACCCGCACCGACGGCACCGACCGGATCACCGTCGCGGGCGCCGACAGCGCGGTGTTCGTGCTGTCCGCGGGCACCGACTACGCCGACACCTACCCCACCTACCGGGGCGCCGACCCGCACGCCAAGGTCACCTCGGCGGTCGACAAGGCCGCCGGGAAGTCGTACGAAAAGCTCAGGTCCGACCACCTGGCCGACTACCGGAAGCTGTTCGACCGGGTCAGGCTCGACCTCGGTCAGCGGGCCCCGGCCGTCCCGACCGACAGGCTCCGCGCGGCGTACACCGGCGGTGCCTCGACCGACGACCGGGCGCTGGAGGCGATGTTCTTCGCCTACGGCCGCTACCTGCTGATCGCCTCCTCCAGGAAGGGGTCGCTCCCGGCCAACCTGCAGGGCGTGTGGAACAACTCGACCAACCCTCCCTGGTCGGCCGACTACCACGTCAACATCAACCTGCAGATGAACTACTGGCTCGCCGAGCAGACCAACCTCGCCGAGACGACCGAACCGTACGACCGCTACATCCAGTCGATGGTCGCCCCCGGCGCGAAGACCGCGCGGGAGATGTTCGGGGCGCGCGGCTGGGTGGTGCACAACGAGACCAACCCGTTCGGCTTCACCGGCGTGCACAACTGGGCCACCGCGTTCTGGTTCCCGGACGCGGCGGCGTGGTTGACCCAGCAGATGTACGACCACTACCGCTTCAGCGGCGACACCAAATACCTGCGCAAGACCGCGTACCCGGTGATGAAGGGCGCGGCCGAGTTCTGGCTGGACACCCTCTACACCGACCCGCGTGACGGCTCTCTCGTGGTCTCCCCCAGTTACTCCCCCGAGCAGGGCGACTTCACGGCGGGCGCCTCGATGTCCCAGCAGATCGTCTTCGACCTGCTGACCAACACCCTGGAGGCGGCGAAGGAACTGAAGACCGACAAGGCCTTCCAGGCCGAGGTGACGGCCGCGCTGGCCAAGCTCGACCCGGGCATCCGGATCGGTTCCTGGGGACAGCTCCAGGAGTGGAAGGAGGACCTGGACGACCGGGGCAACACCCACCGGCACGTCTCCCACCTGTTCGCGCTGCACCCCGGACGGCAGATAACGGCCGGGACCCCCGAATCCGAGGCGGCCAAGGTCTCACTCACCGCGCGGGGCGACGGCGGCACCGGCTGGAGCAAGGCATGGAAGATCAACTTCTGGGCGCGCCTGCTGGACGGCGACCACGCGCACAAGATGCTCGGCGAGCAGCTCAAGGGCTCCACGCTGGACAACCTGTGGGACACCCACCCGCCGTTCCAGATCGACGGCAACTTCGGCGCCACCTCCGGCATGGCCGAGATGCTGCTGCAGAGCCAGCACGACACCGTCCACGTGCTGCCCGCGCTGCCGTCGACCTGGCCCACCGGCTCGGTGACCGGTCTGCGGGCCCGCGGTGACGTGACCGTGGACGCCTCCTGGAAGGACGGCAACGCCGACAGGGTCACCGTGCACGCCGGCAGGTCCGGTCCCCTCAAGGTCCAGGCCGCCATGATCGGTGGCCGCTACCGCGTCGAGGACGAGCGTGGCAGGACGATCGACCCGCGCCGCGACGGTGACGTCATCACCATCGACGCCAAGGCGGGCAGGTCCTACACGATCGTCAACGAGGTGGTCGTCAAGATCACCGCTCCCGAGGCAGCGGGCAGCGGTGAGTCGATCCCGGTCGAGGTCACCGTCACCGCGACCGGGGGTCGCACCGTGCCCGCGGGCGCGGCGACCCTCGTCCTGCCGCAGGGCTGGACGGCCACGCCCGTCTCGATGCAGGTGCCGGAGGTCCCGGTCGGGCAGTCCAGGACCGCCTCGTTCACCGTGGCCGTCGGCCCGGCGAACGGGACCAGGTCCGCGCGGATCACGGCGGAACTCGCGGGCGACGGCTGGGCGGCCGGTGGTGCGACCTCCGTCCGCCTCAGCCCGTGCGTCTCTCCCCCGGCGGGCAGGGCCGTCGTCGCCTGGGACCCGACGTCGGGCACGACCGTCACCGACTCCTCCGGCAGCGGCAGGCACGGCACCGTCGTCGGTACCGCGACCTACGACACCGCGGCCCCGAGCGGCAGCGGGCTGGTCCTGAACGGCTCGACCTACATCACCACGGAGAACACACTGATCGGCTACCTGCCCGAGGCGACGTTCGCGGCCGAGGTCAAGATCGAGGGGACCGGCTACCGGCGGCTCTTCGACTCCCAGCCGAGCGGCAACCCGGGCACCGACGGGATCATCGTCGACCTGACCCCCTCCAACACCCTGCGCTTCATCGGCGCCGGGCTGAACGTGGGGCTGAGCGGGACGATCCCGACCGGCCGCTACATCGACCTCGTCGTCACCATGGACCGGACCGGCGCGATCAACACGTACGTGGACGGCACCCGGGTCGGCGGCGGCACGGCCACCACCGACGGCATCACCGGCTGCACCTCTCGGCCGCTGCGCTTCGGCGCCGACCAGGGCGGCGGCCAGCGCCTGAGCGGGGCGGTCGACCGCATGGCCGTCCTGCCGAGGGCACTGACCGCCGCCGAGATCGGCACCTGGCGCGATATCGCGTTCTGACCCGTACCCGATCCACTCGCCGCGGGGCTCCCGCACGGGATCCGTCGCCGGTTCCCGTGCGGAGTCGTCCCCGATCCCCTTGAGGCCCGGGAAGCACTCGCTTCCCGGGCCTCACGAGGTAGGGTTCCGGGCGACCGTGCTCCCGCGGCTCCCGACTTGACGGGACACCCGCCACGTAATAGAACACGTTTCAGAAAGTAGCCCTACCAAGCGCTAGATCAACCACTTGGCAGGACGGCGTGCCCCCTGGGAGAGAGAGGGAGAACAGTCCCGTCCGTGACGGACGTCCCGCGAGGAACGTTCCGCGCGAACGGGGGAGCACGTCGCCGACCGCACTCGCAGGCCGCACCGACAACGAGCCGCGTCACGGGAACGCCGACCCGGTTCACGCAGGAGGACCGTTGGACATCGATCTGGTCGACCAGGACTTCTACTGGCGGAACGGCGCGCCGCACGATCAGCTTGCCTGGTTACGGGCGAACGCGCCGGTCTACGCGCACCCGGGTGACGCCGAACAGGACTGGCCGGGTTTCTGGGCGGTCACCCGGCACACCGACGTGGTGCACGTCTCCCGCCGCTCCGACCTGTTCTCCTCGAGCAGGAAGCTCGCGCTCTTCGACGAGATGCCCGAGGACCAGCGCGCCCTCCAGCGGATGATGATGCTCAACCAGGACCCGCCGGAGCACACCCGGCGGCGCTCCCTGGTCAACCGGGGGTTCACCCCCCGCATGATGGGCGCCCTTGAGCAGCACATCCGCGACATCTGCCACGAGCTGGTGGACGAGGCCAAGGCACGCGGCTCGGTCGACTTCGTCAGGGACATCTCCGCCCCGCTGCCGCTGTACGTGATCTGCGAGCTGCTCGGCGCCCCCGTCGAGGACCGGGACAAGATCTTCAACTGGTCCAACCGGATGATCGGGGCCAACGACCCGGACTACGCGACCGACCCCGCCGAGGGCACGGACGCGGCCATGGAGGTCTACGCCTACGCCAACACCCTGGCCGCCGAGCGCCGGGAACGGCCCCGCGAGGACATAGTCACCAAGCTGATCATGCCCGACGCCGCCGGGGAGACCCTCACCGAGGAGGAGTTCGACCTGTTCGTGCTGCTGCTCGTGGTCGCGGGCAACGAGACCACCCGCAACGCGGCCTCGGGCGGCATGCTCGCCTTCTTCGAACACCCCGAGCAGTGGCGGCGCCTGGTCGCCGACCGCACCCTCGCCCGCACCGCGGCCGACGAGATCGTCCGCTGGGTCTCCCCGGTGAACCTCTTCCGCCGTACGGCCACCGTCGACACGACGATCGGCGGCCAGGAGGTCAAGGCCGACGACAAGATCGTGGTCTTCTACAGCTCCGCCAACCGGGACGAGGAGGTGTTCGCCGACCCCGGCACCTTCGACATCGGCCGTGACCCCAACCCGCACATCGGCTTCGGCGGTGGCGGTGCCCACTTCTGCCTCGGCAACCACCTCGCCAAGCTGGAGCTGCGGGTGCTCTTCGAGGTGCTGGCCGAGCGGCTGCCGAACCTGGAGCAGGCCGGCCCCGCCCGCCGGCTCCGCTCCAACTTCATCAACGGCATCAAGGACCTGCCGGTCTCCATAACCTGACGGGCAACGACTCCGCCCGGTCTATGTAGGCGACCGACAGGCCGTACAGGGCAGCAGCGACCCGTGAACCGGCGATGCCCGGTAGACCGTACGAAAGGAGGAACCTCCGTGGCGAAAGGCGGGTCCCGGCTTCAGAGCCTTGAACCGCCCGGAGCGGGCCCTCGATAGTCGGGAGCCATGAACGAACTGCTAGCCGAGACCACGGCGCGCCTGGGTGTGACGGGTGCCCAGCTCGCGATGGTCGTGGACGGCGAACTGACCGAAGCCGTGACCGGTGTCGCCAACGCCGAGCTGGGCACGCCCGTGACCCCGGACACGCTCTTCCAGATCGGCTCCACCACCAAACTCCACACCGCGGCCCTGGTCCTCGGCCTGGCCGATGCCGGGCTGGTCGGCCTCGACCGGCCGGTCCTCGACCACCTTCCGGAACTCCGTATCCCCGGCGGGGAGGCGATCACCCCGAGACACCTGCTGTCGATGACCAGCGGCCTGGACAACGGCCCCTACGCCGACACCGGTCGCGGCGACGACTGCGTGGCACGATACGCCGAGCTGCTCGCGGAGATCCCGCTCGCCTTCGCCCCGGGCACCGGGTTCGGCTACTCCAACGCCTCAACCACTGTCTCCGGCCTGCTGGTCGAACGGATCACCGGCCTGACCTGGGACGACGTGCTCCAGCAGCGGCTGGCCGGCCCGGCGGGGCTCGCCCACACCGTCAGCCTCCCCGAGGAGCTTCCCTATCACCGGCTCGCGGTCGGACACGACGTCGGGGGCGGGGTCGTCAGGCCGTGGGGGTTCTCTCGCGGCCTCGGCCCGGGCGGGAGCACACTCTGCTCCACCGCCGCCGACCTGGCCAGGTTCGGTCAGGTCATGCTGGAGTACGGCGCCGCCGCCGACGGCACCCGAGTGCTGTCCCGCGAGGCGGTCGAGACGATGCAGACTCCGCACGTGGAGGTGGAGGCTCGCTGGTTCGCCGAGCAGTGGTGCGCCGGGCCGTACCGGAAAGTCTGGGACGGCGTCGCCGTGTACGGCCACGGCGGCACCAACCTCGGTGGTTCCTCGACCCTGGTGTGGATCCCGGAGCGGAACGCGACCATGGCCGTCACCGTCAATACGCCATCCCAGGGCTATCCCTTCGCCGACGTGGTCTTCGCCGCGGTCTGCGCGGAGATGCTGGGTCTGACCGTGCCCGTACGGTCCGCTCCCGAGCCCGGCCTGTCCGTGGACGCCGCGCTCTACACCGGTGTCTACGAGACCCACGACACGCGCTACGAGGTGCGGGAACGGGCCGACGGCATCGCCGTCACCGCCCTGTCGGGCGGGGAGAGCCTGACCTGCGACCTGTTTCCGCTCGGCGGCCACCGGTTCTGGCCGGCCGACGACCGGCTCGGTGGAATGCACCGCTGGGACGTCGCCTTCGTCCTCGGGGCGGATGGTCGTGCCGTGCGGTTCCTCAACGGGGCCTTCGCCGCCCGCCGGAGCGCCGACTCCGCCGGTTTCAGCGGCTGACCAGGCCCGCGTCGTAGGCCAGGAGTGCCGCCTGGGTGCGGTTGGCGCAGTGCAGCTTGGCGAGCAGACGGGACACGTAGCCCTTCACGGTCGTCTCGCTGAGGAACAGTCGGCCACCGATCTGCGCGTTGGACAGCCCCTCCCCCAGACAGGTCAGCACCTCCCGCTCGCGTTCGGTCAGCCCGCCGACCAGGCCGCGCGCCTGGCCGCGGACGGGATCGGCAGCGGCGAAAGCGCTGACCAAGCGTCGGGTCAGCGCGGGCGAGACGATCGCGTGCCCCTCGGCCCCGACCCGGACGATGTCGATCAGGTCCTCCGGGTCGGTGTCCTTGAGCAGGAAGCCCACCGCCCCGGCCCGCAGTGCCCGTACGGCGTACTCGTCCAGGTCGAAGGTGGTCAGCATGATCACTTTGGGTGCCCGGGGCAGGCCGCAGATCCGCTCGGTGGCGGCCAGCCCGTCCAAGCCGGGCATCCGGATGTCCATCAGCACCACGTCGGGTGCCAGCCGTACCACCGCCTCGGCCGCCTCGGCACCGTCGTAGGCCTCACCGACCACCTCGATGTCGTCGGCCCGGGACAGGATCGCGCTCAGGTGCGCGCAGACCATCCGCTCGTCGTCCACCAGCAGCACCCGGATCACCGGACCGCCACCCGACCGGCTCCCCCCACCTGGGATCACTGGGCCACCGCCGGGAGTGTCGCGGTCAGCTCGAAGCCGCCTTCGGCCGTCGGCGCCGCATGGAACACCCCGCCCACCAGCTCGACCCTCTGCCGCAGCCCCAGCAGCCCCGTGCGGGAGGAGGGGGGCAGCGCCGGAGTCCCGGCCGCGGTCGCCGGGTTGCTGACGCTGACCAGCAGCGCGGGCCCCTCCTGGCTGAGCCGGACCTGGACGGGGGCCCCGGGGGCGTGCTTGCGGGCGTTGGTCAGCGCCTCCTGAACCACCCGGTAGGCGGTCCGGCCGAGCGCCGGCGAGACCGTGATGCCGTCGTCCTGGGCCAGCTCGACCACCAGCCCCGACTCCGCGACCAGCCGCGAGACGTCGACGAGCGTCGGCTGCGGGGCCAGCTCGACCAGCCCGGCGTCGTGCAGGACGCCCACCACCTCGCGGAGCTCGTCCAGCGCGCGCCGCCCGGTCGCGCGCAACTCCTCGGCGGCCAGTCTGACCTCGCCGTTCGGCGCGGCCATCCGTAGCGACCCCGCCTGGAGCACCATCAGGCTCACGTGGTGGGTCACCACGTCGTGCATCTCACGGGCCAGCCTGGTGCGCTCCTCGGCCCGCGCCTGCTCCACCAGGAACCGCTGCTCCCGCTCCGCGCGCTCGGCCCGCTCGGCCAGGGCCAGGTGGAGACGGCGCCGGCTGTCGGCGTAGAGGCCGAGGATCGTCGCGGGGACCACCACCAGCCCGCAGATCGAGACCAGTTGCAGCGCCACCGCCAGGCTCCGGGCCTCCCACAGATGCGACATCACCAGCAGGGCCACGGTCGCGACGGCGACCAGGAGCCGCCGGTCACCCCGGTGCGCGCCGAGGGAGTAAAGAGCGAACGGCGTCGCGAGCGGCACCTCGACATATCCCAGCGGGACCATGACGAGCGCGACCGCGAGCGGGAACCGCTGCCTGGCGAGTAGCGCGACGGCCCCGGTCACCTGCACCCAGAGCCCCTGCCACGGGACGTCGGGCAGCAGTGCCATGGGCACGGCACCGTTGATCATCAAGTCGCTGGTCACGCCCACCACACCCACGGCGGCAGCGAGCGCGACGTTCCCGGCCACCCGCCTGGCCTCGGCATACAGCTTCACACAGCCAAGCTATCCGGACCGTCTGACCGTCCCCGCCCGGCCGCCGAGAGATGCGACGAAAGTAGGTCCACACTCCCTACCTTCGCGACGCGTTCACACATCTTCCGCCGCTCGTGGCGGCCACCTGCCCGGCGGGACCCTCGAACTCCCCATACCAGGAGGTCCCATGAACGATCCGCCGGCCCCTCCCACGCTCCCCGATCCACCGGCGACACCGATGTCCCGGGAGGCCGCCCGGGCCGTGCTCGGCGTGACGGGCAGGAAGGACGACACCACCCCGCTGCTCCGCACGCTGAAAGAGCACGGCACCGGCCTCTCCTTCATGACCGGGCTGTCCGTCCTGGCCGTCGTGGACAACTTCCAGACCCAGGCCTTCAGCGTGCTCACCCCCGAGGTGTCGGCCGGCCTCGGGATGGACTTGGGCACGATCTCCGGCATCGTCGGTGTCCAGGGGATCGCGGCGGGCCTGGCCCCGTTCGCCGTCGCGACGTTGCTGCGTCGCTATCCCCACCGCGTACGGCTCGCGCTCGGCACCGGCTTCGCCTGGAGCGTCACCACCCTGTTCACCGGCATGGTGAGCGGGCCCGTGTCGCTGGGCGCGCTGATGCTGGTCAACGGGGCCACCACGGGCACGGTCGCACTGCTCCACCCGCCGCTGCTCATGGACGCCTACCCGCCCGCCGCCCGGATGCGGATCATGTCGCTCTACTCGGCCTCCACTCCGCTGGCCAACATCATGGCGCCGCTGTTCATCGCGGGTCTGGTGTCGTGGCTCGGCATGGACTGGCGGGCTGTGTTCATCTCGCTCGGAGTGGTCTCCGTGCTGGCCTGCCTGTTCGCGCTGCGGCTGCGCGAGCCGGTGCTCGGCCGCTGGGACGTGGCCGAGCTGAGCGCCCGCGCCGGGACCTCGCCGCCGGCGGGCCACGACGATCCGATGGGCTTCCTCGCGACGGTCGGGCGGGTGCTGCGGATCCCGTCGATCCGGCGGATGGCCATGGGGTTCACCGCGATCGGCGCGCTGGCCGTGCCGTACGGGGTGGTGATCTCCACGCTGCTGGACAGCGAGTGGGGGCTCTCGGTCGGCCAGCGCGGACTGTTCACCAGTGCCGCGGCGGTGGTCTCGATCGTCGCCCTGGCCGTGTTCGGCGGCCGGGCCGAGGCCGCCTACCGGGCGGGGCCCGCCCGGTTCATGGCGCTCAGCGGCGGGGCGCTCGCGCTGGCCGCCTCGGCCTTCGCCCTGTCGGCGCTCGTGCCGAGCCTCTGGCTGGTGCTCGCCCTGCTGGCCCTGGGCCAGGCGCTGCTGGCCGTCATCGGGCCGTGCCTGTTCAT
This sequence comes from Streptosporangium sp. NPDC006013, assembly GCF_040614275.1. Lineage (NCBI taxonomy): Bacteria > Bacillati > Actinomycetota > Actinomycetes > Streptosporangiales > Streptosporangiaceae > Streptosporangium > Streptosporangium sp. NPDC006013. The sequence continues at coordinate 14,779 of NZ_JBEXUE010000060.1, read as the reverse complement.
CGGCGGGCTCTCGGTCGTGCGACCGGCGGACCGTGCGCACGCCATGGCCGCCCTGGGCCTGATCCTCGCCTTCGGCGGGCTGGCCGGCGCCGGGCTGCTCGCCCTGGCGACCGCCTTCCTCGACGTGCGGGGGGCGATGCTCCTGCTGCTGCTGCCCGCCATCGCCGGGTCGCTGTTCATCGCGACCCTGCACAAGACCCTCATGGGCGATCTCGACGCCCTGATCGACCACGCGATCGGAGAAGACAAGCGATGCTAGACAGATACCGCAGGGCCGAGGCCCTGCACATCTCCCGGCACGACAGCCTGGTCCACCGGGCGACGGTGATCCCCAACTGGGAGGGCGACTCCTTCTGGTACCGGGTGAGCACCCCCGATGGTCCCGAGTGTTTCCGGGTGTTCCCGGAAACGGGGGAACGGCGGAGGATCGAGGATCCGGGGGGCGAGCAGGCGGCGCCGCCGGAGATCACCGGGGTTCAGACGTCTCCCGGCGGCCGGTACACCGTGGCCGTGCGGGACGACAACCTCGTGGTGAACGACGAGTTCTTCACCACGGACGGCGAGCCTGGCCACGACTACGGCCTCCCCAGCGACCAGGGAAAGCCGCCGATCGTGGCCCGGCAGGCGGGCATGAGCGCGCCGCCGCTGGTCGAGTGGGCGCCGGACGGCCGCAGGTTCGTCACCCTCCGGGTGGACCAGAGGCATGTGCCGACGCTCACCATGACCCAGTCGTGCCCCCCGGACGAAAGCCCCCGCCCGCTGGTCCACACGCTCCACTACGAGATGCCGGGAGATCCGCTGCCGACCTTCCAGCAGATGATCCTCGATGCGGAGACCGGCGCCCGGGTCGACATCGCGATCGAGCCGCTGCCCTTCACCCATGACAGCCCACTCGGCCTCAAGCGGGTCTGGTGGGAAGACGACGACACCCTCTGGATGCTGTACGGCACGCGTGGCTACAAGGCCGCCAGGCTCTACCGGATCGACGCGCGGACCGGCGCCGCCGAGGTCGTCCTGGAGGAGACCAACGACACGATCATGAAATCGTCGCCCACGATCGTCGAGTTCCCGCTCGTGCGCGCCCGCGGCGACGAGGTCCTGTGGTTCTCCGACCGCTCTGGCTGGGGCCATCTCTGGCTTTACGCGAACGGCGAGCTGAAGAACGCCGTCACCGAGGGAGAGTGGCTGGTCCGCGACCTCGTCCACGTCGACTGGGACGCCCGGGAGGTGTTCTTCGTCTCCGGCGGGCACGGCTCCAACCCCTACTACCGGCGGCTGTGCCGGGCAGGTCTCGACGGGACCGGCGTCACCGTGCTCACCCCCGAGGACGCCGACCATCAGATCGCCGCGTCACCGGACGGCCGCTGGTTCGTCGACACCTACGCCACGCCCGCCCAGCCCCCCGTCACGGTGCTGCGCGACGCCACCGGGGGCATCGTCACCGAGCTGGAGCGGGCCGACCTCACCGCGTTGGAGAAGGCCGGGTGGCGGGCGCCCGAGCCGTTCACGGTCAAGGCCGCCGACGGCGGGACCGACATCCACGGCCTGCTCCACCTGCCCGCGGACTTCGACCCGTCGAAGAGCTATCCGATCCTCGACTCGGTCTACAACGGTCCGCAGATCACCCGGCAGCTCCGCACGACGCTGCGCGGCTTCCCGATCGACCCGTTCCTGCTCGACCCGGCGGGCGGAGCCCCGTCGTTCGCACAGCTCGGCTTGGCCGTCGTGGTCATCGACGGGCGCGGCACGCCGTACCGGTCGAAGGCCTTCCACGACGCCTCCTACGGTGACCCGGCCGTGACGGTGGGACTGGAGGACCACGTGGCGGCGATCAGGCAGCTCGCGGCCGAGCGTCCTTATCTCGACCTGTCAAGGGTCGGGATCGCCGGGCACTCGGGCGGCGGAACGGCCACCGTCCAGGCGGTGCTGCGCCACCCCGACCTCTTCACCGTGGGCGTGGCCTCCGCGGGCGACTACGACCACAGCGGCTACTACGCGATCTGGGGCGAGACCTTCCAGGGCCCGCCGCCCCAGGACTACACCGCCGGATCGCCGCTACCGCTGGCCGGGGAGCTGAAGGCCAAGCTGCTGCTGCTCTTCGGCGAGATGGACGACAACTGCCATCCGGCCATGTCGCTCCGCGTCGCCAACGCCCTGATCGGTGCGGACAAGGACTTCGAGATGCTCATGGTCCCCAACGCCACCCACGGCTACGGCCCCGCCGAGGCCCACGTGCTGCGCCGCCAGTGGGACTTCCTCACCCGCCACCTGATCGGTCAGGAACCTCCGGCCGACTACCGCATCGACCCGACCTTCGGAGCGGCCAAGTGACCGCCGAGCTCCGCGACCGCTCCCAGGCGCGCGGCCCCCGCGACACGCAGGGCCTCCCCGAGCCGGACGACCTGAGCGCCAGGCTCGCCGAACTCGCCCGCCGGCACGGGATCATCGGCGCGGCCGTCGCGTTCAGCCGGGGCGGCGCCGTGGTCGAGGCCTGCACAGGCGTGCTCAACACGCGCACCGGTGCCCCGGTCACCGTCGACTCGCTGTTCCAGGTCGGCTCGGTCGCCAAGGCCTGGACCGCCACGCTGGTCATGCAGCTCGTCGGCGAGGGGAGGCTCTCCCTGGACCAGACCGTCCGGTCTGTGCTGCCCGGCTTCGCCGTCAAAGACGAGGACGTGGCGGCGAGTGTCACGGTCCGGCAGCTCCTCGCCCACACGGCCGGCTTCGAGGGTGACGTGTTCGTCGACACAGGCAGGGGCGACGACGCCGTGGAGAAGCTCGTCGCCCTGCTCGCCGACACGCCACAGCTCTTCCCGCCCGGCGCCATGTGGTCCTACAACAACGCCGCCTACTGCGTGCTCGGCCGGATCGTGGAGGTGTTGCGCGGCATGCCGTACGCCACGGCGCTGCGCACCCACATCGCCGCCCCGCTCGGTCTCAGCCACGTCGCCACCTGCGCCGACGAGGCGATCCTGTACGGCACCGCGGTCGGCCACACTGGCGGCGAACCGGTCCCGCTCTGGTCGCTGATGAGGTCCAACGAACCCGCCGGGTCGTGTCTGGCCATGCGCGCCCGCGATCTGCTGGCCTTCGCCCACATGCACCTGCGCGGCGGCCTCGCCGAGGACGGCACGCGCGTGCTGCCGGAGGATCTCGCGGTGCTGATGCGTGAGCCTCAGATCGGGCTGCCTGACCTGGGCCGGCCGTCGTCGTGGGGGCTCGGCTGGAGCCTGCCGGAGTGGGAGGGCGGGGTGGTGGTCGGGCACGACGGGTCCACTCCCGGGCAGGAGGCCTCGCTGCGGACGGTGCCGGAAGCCGGGGTGGCCGCCGTGTTGCTGACCAACGGCGGCGATCCTGGCCCGCTGGTCACCGAGCTGTTCCAGCCGGTGATCGAGGAGCTCGCCGAGGTCAGGGCGCCCGCGCCGCCGGTGCCCCCGGCCGTGCCGCTCGCCGTCGACCTCCCCCGCTACATCGGCCGTTACCTCTCCACCACGGCCGCCTGGGACGTGGCGGCCGACGAGGTCGGATCACTCTGGCTCACCGTCACTCCGCTCGGTGTCATGGCCGAGCACGGCGAGTCACAACGGTTCCGGCTGGTGAGGCTGCGCGGCGACACGTTCCTGTTCGCCGAGCCGCAGGGGGGCGTCCATCCGGCGATCCCCTTCGTGGGAGGAGAGCGGATCGACTTCCTGCACACCGGGCGGGCCAACCCCCGGCAGGAACCTCTCTCCATAACCTGAGGCCCGGCCGTGATCGCCGGCGGTCACCGGCCGCCTCGTGGTCCCGCAGGCCGGTCCTCGGCACCCGTCCCGCCCGCGAAAGCGCCGGCCTCCCGGTGAAGTGCCCTTTCGTGGAACGTCGACTATGGTCGAGGCGATGAGGGAACCGCGGTGGGGCACACCCAGGCCCACCGCGGCCGTCGTGGTGGGCCTTGTTCTCATGGTCGTTCTGGCCGCCGTCGCGCCCTCTCCGAGTCCCGGCGGGCGAAGGCCCGCCGGCACCGCCACCGGCCTCTGGGTTCCGCAGACCGGCGACGCCTACCAGGCGACCGCACCCAGACTCCTGGCCGGCGGGGCCGAGCACCTGCCGACGCCGAGGCAACTCCGCTCCCTGCCCGCGGTCGGCACTGTGGCGGCGTCCAATGCCCCGCCGTCTCGCGCCTGGCTCCCCGTGGAGCCCGCCGCCGTTTCCCGGCGCGACGTTCAGCGGATCGTCACCTCACGCAGCCCACCTCTTTCCTAGGCTCCTCGCCCTTCCAGACCTCCGTCGAGCGGTGAACTCGACCGAGGTCCCTCAGCCGCGCGGTGCCGCGCACCGCCCTGTGCCCAGGTTCCGGCTTTCACGATGGCGGACCGCGCTCTGCCCGGACCGCCGCGAGTCATTCAAGGAGTCGATGTCGTCATGGGTGACATCCGATCGTCAGACAGGCTGCTGGAGGAGTACCGGCGCAACGCCGTGCAGTTGGCGGAATTCCGCGCGCTGCTGCACGAACGGCTCACCGCCGCGCGAGCGGAGCGGGACTCCCTCCCCGGGGACGAGCACCTGCCCGAGCCTCCGGAAGCGGGCGAACCCATTCCGCTGGCCTGGGGGCGCGCCAAGCGCGCCGGAACGGCCGTCGCGGAGATCGAGGCCGCCATCGAACGGCTGAACTCCGGGGTGTACGGCACCTGCCGGCGGTGCGGGGCGTCCATCGCCCTGCGACGGCTGCGCCGGATTCCGCACACCCGGCACTGCGTCGTCTGCCGGGACACGAGGAGGTGAGGAGATGACCGATCCCGGTAGACGGGCCGCCCTTGACCTGGGCACCGCCCGGACCAGGCTGCTGCTCTCCGGCGGCGACACGCTGATCGACGAGCCCTCCGCCGTCCCGGCGGATCCGTCGAGTCAGGTCACGGGTGCGGCCGACGCCGTACCTGACGGACGATGGCGCTGGCCGGTACGGCACGGCATCGTCACCGACCCGCCCGGATGCGCCCGGCTGGCCCGCCGTGTCCTGCGCACCTCGGCCACGTCAGGCACGGCTCCGCTGGAACGACTGCTGCTCGGCGTTCCGGTGGCCGCCTCCGAGGCGGAACGGCGTGCCGCCGTCAGGGCGGTGTTCGAGGTGGCGGCCTGCCCGGTGGCGGTGGTGGAGGAACCGCTGGCGGCCGCGGCCGGCAGCGGGGTGAGCATGGCCGACCCTCGCCCACGGCTCCTGCTGGACATGGGGGCCGGGATCATCGAGGCGGCCCTCATCAGTCGCGGCCGGGTGCTCGACACCGGCTCCGTGCAGATCCTGATGGACTTCCACGCCGGCGCGGCCACCGGAGTGCCCGCCCACCTGCTCACCCGGGTCGCGGCCATGGTCGCCGACCTCGTCGACCGCGTCCCCTCCTCCATCCGGCGAGGGGTGCGTGACGGTGGCCTGCTCATCACCGGCGGCGGCGCCACCCGCCCGGGCCTGGCCCGGTATCTCTGCTCCGCTCTGCGCCTCAGCGTCAGCGTGGCCCCCGATCCGGCACACGCCACCGTCCGCGGCCTGGCTCTGCTGCTGGCCTCGGATCGCCGCTGAACTCCGCTCCGGCCTCCTCAACGACCTTTCGAAAGGCTCCGATGACCCGAGATCCGCCTCCGCGCCCGTCAGGGGTGGAGGCGACACTGTTTAAACAAGTTGTTTAACACGATTTATTGACAACAGGCCGTTCGATAGGCGATCGTGGTTCGCATGTCCGCGAACCACGATGAATCAGCCGGCGCCTTCACGCCTCCGAACCCGAGCCAGGCGCGAGCGCACCGCGAGTACGCCGCCCTGTCGCGCATCACCGAGCGCCACGCGACCGACGACGCCCAGCGCCGCCGGCAGGTCCACTCCACGGTGCTCGGGGCGCACGAGGCCGTCAGGCTCGTGTCGTTCCTGCTGAGCGGCGCCGCCGAGCGCGAGGAGGGCGAGCCGGAGGTGGACCGCGCCGACATCACCGCCGCCCTGACCCTGCTGCCCCGCGCCCGCGCGGAGATGGACGAGCTGGAGGCTGCGCTCCTGCTCATGGCGCGAGGCCGCGAGCTCACCTGGCAGGAGATCGCCTTCGGCCTCGGCCTCGGCACCCCTCAGGCGGCCAAACAACGCTACGAACGACTGGCCGGCCGCACCGAGGGGTCCACGAACGCGCCGGCCACACGGTGATCCTTGGCCGGATGACGGTCTCCAGCGGTCTCTCGACCGGGTCGGCCGCGCGGATGGTGCCGCCCTCAGCGCGGATCTTCTCCAGGCAGGCGGTGATCCTCGGAGGTGAGCTCCGGCAGTGCCGCCGGGCCGGGACGCGGGGAGGTCTCCTGCGGGGGATCCGGCAGAGGCGGCGGACGCTCAGGAGCCGGGCGCGGGGGAGGGCGGAGTCAGACTCCATACCCGTATCTCTCCATCGAAGCCGGCGGAGACGACGACCGGCCGTCCCCGCAGTCGCGTCACCAGCATCGTCGTGATCTCCTGTGTGCGGCCGGTGGACGGCCTGCCGATCTGCCCGCGGGTGGCCAGATCCCACACCCGCACCCCGTCGTAGCCGCCGGAGACGACGACCGGCCGCCCCGCCAACTCCGCCACCGTCACCGACTCGACTCCCGAGGTGTGCCCGGTGAACGGGCTGCCGATCTGCTCGCGGGTGGCCAGATCCCACACCCGCACAGTGCTGTCGTCACCGCCGGAGACACCGGAGACGACGACCGGCCGCCCCGCCAACTCCGTCACCGCCAACGTCACCGACAGGTCGGCGTCGGTGTAGCCGGTGAACGGGCTGCCGATCTGCTCGCGGGTGGCCAGATCCCACACCCGCGCAGTGCGCCCCCCGTCGCCGCCGCTGCTGCCGGAGACGACGACCGGCCGTCCCGCCAACTCCGCCACCGCCATCGAATGGATTCCCCCGGTGTGCCCGGTGAACGGCCTGCCGACCGGCATGCCGAAGGGAACGACCTTCGAAGTCTGACCGGGCGACGGAGCGGAGGTCCTGGAGAAACCCGTGGCGGATGAGGACGGTGACGACAGGGCCGAGGCTCCGGAGGGGGTCGTGGACGGCGGAGTGGAGGATTCAGGGGACTCCGGTTGCCACGGCCAGAAGACCGCGGCAGCCGGGATGAGAACGGCGACGATCGCCGCCGCGGCCACCAGGCGTCCCCTGACGGAACGGCGCGGGACACGGGACGCCGGAGGCGGCGGGGCGGGGCCGCGCGGCCGGTGATCCACCGTGCTGGATTCCTCACGGGTGAGGGTGGCGAGCAGGTCGGCCACGGTGGGCCGGGCGCCGGGGTCCTTGGCCAGGCAGGCTGCCAGCAGCGGGCGGATACGCTCGGGCACTCCGGCGAGGTCGGGTTCGCGGTTGGAGACGGCGTTCATCACCGCCGCCGGTATGGCGCCGGGGAATGCCGGATGCCGCGTGGCGGCGAACACCATGGTGGCGGCCCAGCTGAACACATCCGACGCCGGGCCGGCCTGGTGACCGTCAAGCTGTTCCGGCGACAGGTAGGCGGGGGTGCCCACCAGCCCCGAACCCGTGGTGGTGACGGCCAGCACCCGGGCGATTCCGAAGTCGATGACCACCGGCCCCTCCGGGCCCATGATCACGTTGTCGGGTTTGAAATCACGGTGGATGATTCCTGCCCGGTGGATCGCGGCCAGCGCCGTCAGGGTGGCGACCGCGAGCCGGTCCAGGCCGCTGCCGATCCGCGGCCCGTCGCCGGTGACCAGTTCCTTCAGTGAAGGCCCGGGGATGTACTCACTGACCAGGTAGGGCCGATCGCCGACAATCCCCCCGCCCAGCACCTGGGCGGTGCAGAACGCCGCGACCCGGCGGGTGATCTCCGCCTCGCGCATGAACCGCTCGCGCACCTTGGGATCGGTCGCCATCCGGACGTGGAGCACCTTGATCGCGACCTTGCGGTCCGCAGGATCGTGGCCGAGGTAGACCACGCCCTGACCTCCGTCGCCCAGCACCCCGCTCAGCCGGTAGCCGCCGATCCGCTCGGGGTCGTCCACGGTCAGCGAGCCCGGCTCGGACATCGCTCACCTCGTCTCCACGTCCCCGTCAGCGGACGGCCGGAACCGCTTCTGATCCAAGGAATGACGATAGGCGGCCCCCTGCCGCAGCAGAAGCCCCGCGGCCCGGAATGCTCCGGGCAGCCGATCCGGAGAGGCCCGGCCTCAGGGCCAGGAGGAGTCCTGGTCGGGGTCGCCGCCGTCGGAGAGCAGCTTGATGTCCGACTCGACCATCATCGCCACCAGCTCCTCGAAGGTGACCGAGGGTTCCCAGCCGAGCTGGACGCGGGCCTTCTTCGGGTCGGCGCAGAGCAGGTCGACCTCGGCGGGGCGGTGCAGGGTCTGGTCGGTGACGACGTACCGCTCCCAGTCGAGCCCGGCGGCGGCGAAGGCGGCCTCGGTCAGGTCGCGGACGGTCTGGGTGCGGCCGGTGCCGATCACGTAGTCCTCAGGCGTGTCCGTCTGGAGCATCAGGTGCATCGCACGGACGTAGTCTCCGGCGAACCCCCAGTCTCGACGCGCCTCCATGTTGCCCAGGCGCAGCTCCGACGCGACGCCGAGCTTGATCCTGGCCACCCCGAGGCTCACCTTCCTGGTGACGAACTCGGCGCCCCTGCGCGGGGACTCGTGGTTGAACAGGATCCCCGACACCGCGTACATGCCGTACGACTCGCGGTAGTTCTGCGTCAGGAAGTGCCCGTACGCCTTGGCCACGCCGTACGGCGAGCGGGGGTGGAATGGGGTGATCTCGGTCTGCGGGGTCTCGCGGACCTGGCCGAACATCTCCGAGGACGACGCCTGGTAGAACCGGATCTGCCCGGATCCGGCGGCCGTACGCGAGGAGGAGATCCCGGAGCAGACCCGGATGGCCTCCAGCATGCGCAGCACGCCCATGCCGGTCACCTCGCCGGTGAGCTCGGCCTGCTCCCACGACATGGGGACGAACGAGATGGCGCCCAGGTTGTAGACCTCGTCGGGCTGGACCTTCTCGACCGCGGAGATCAGCGAACCCTGGTCGAGCAGGTCACCCCGGACGAGCTGAACGTCCTGCAGGAGCTTGCGGAGCCGTGAGACGCGCGGGTTGGCCTGCCCTCGGGCCAGACCGAAGACCTCGTAGCCCTGACTGAGCAGGCACTCGGCCAGATAGGAACCGTCCTGCCCGGTGATACCTGTGATCAGCGCGCGCCTGGCCAACGCGTCCTCCTCGCTTGCGGGGGCGGGACCTATGCCTGGTCTTATGCCGTTTGATTGGCGAATGTACCGTCCCACCCCCGTGTGGGCACTATCTCCCTCACGGCGCAGCTAGAACGCGTTCCACCGAATCCTGTTCGGTCAGGTTAACCTCCCAGCTCGCGCCCGGTGAAGCAGGCCCTAGGAACAATTCCACATCAGGTACAACAGAGCTACCGAATGGTAGTGTCCGAGGACTAAGGTCATCTTTCACGGTACCTGTCCCCTTTCGGGCAGGGTGAGAAAGGGGTTGCCGTGCCGGGTGCTGAATCACTGCGGGTGGCACTGCTGTCGTATCGCAGCAAGCCGACCTGCGGTGGGCAGGGCGTCTACCTGCGTCACCTCAGCCGCGAGCTGGTCGCCCTCGGGCACAGCGTGGAGGTCCTCTCCGGCCAGCCCTACCCGGAGCTCGACGAGGGCGTCATCCTCACCAAGGTCCCCAGCCTGGACCTGTACCGCGACGAGGACCCCTTCCGTACTCCCGGCCTCCGCGAGTACCGCGACTGGATCGACCTGCTCGAGGTCGGCACCATGTGGACCGCCGGGTTTCCCGAGCCGCTGACCTTCACCCTGCGCGCACACCGCGAGCTGAAGAAGCGCGTCGGCGACTTCGACGTGGTGCAGGACAACCAGACCCTCGGCTACGGACTGCTCGGCATCCAGAAGCTGTTCCCCGTGGTCGGGACCATCCACCACCCGATCAGCGTGGACCGGCGCATCGAGCTGAAGGCGGCTCCGCTGCGCAAGAAGCTCTCCATGCGCCGCTGGTACGGCTTCGTGCGCATGCAGGCCAAGGTCGCGCCGCGGCTCAGCCCGATCCTGACCGTCAGCGAGTCCTCCCTCGCCGACATCCACCGCGACTTCAACGTGCCCCAGAAGAACATGCGGCTCATCCCGCTGGGCGTCGACACCCGCTACTTCCACCCGCGCCCGGAGCTTCCCAAGCGGCCCGGCTCCATCGTCGCGGTGGCCAGCGCCGACTCCCCGATGAAGGGGGTCGCGACGCTGCTGCGGGCCGTGGCGAAGCTCGCCACCGAGCGCGACGTCCACCTGACGGTGGTCAGCAAGCCCACCCCCGGCGGCCCGACCGAGAAGCTCGTCGGCGAGCTGGCGCTGCGGGACCGGGTCAGGTTCGTGCACGGCATCTCCGACACCGAACTGGGCGAGCTGATCGCCACCTCGGAGATCTCGGTCGTCCCCTCCCTGTACGAGGGCTTCTCGCTGCCCGCCGTCGAGCACATGGCCTGCGGCACCCCGCTGGTCGCCAGCCGTACCGGGGCGCTGCCCGAGGTCGTCGGCGACGCCGCCGTACAGGTGGCCCCCGGCGACCCCGAGGAGCTGGCCGCGGTGCTGCGCCGCCTGCACGACTCTCCCGAGGAGCGGGCCGCGGTGGGCAAGAAGGGCTACGACCGGGTCATGGAACGCTTCACCTGGAACGTCGTCGCCAAGCGGACCGTGGAGGCCTACCACGAGGCCATCCAGGCCCACCGCGCGAAGTGAGCGACCCCCTGAAACGATCACCTCTCACAAGGAGCGGCCAGTGCTGACTGTCGACTTCGACCGGTTGCCCGTGGGTCCGGGAACCCGGGTGCTGGACCTGGGGTGTGGCGGCGGACGCCACGCGTTCGAGGTGCTGCGGCGCGGTGCCGACGTGGTGGCCTTCGACATGGACGCGGGGGAGCTGGAAGGCGTGGCGAGCATGTTCGCCGCGATGGACAAGGCCGGTGAGATACCGCCCGGGGCGACGGCGGACACCGTGACGGGCGACGCACTCGACATGCCGTTCGAGGACGGCGCCTTCGACCGGGTGATCGCGGCCGAGGTACTGGAGCACATCCCCGACGACATGGCCGCGATGCGGGAGATCTTCCGGGTCCTCAAGCCTGGTGGCCAGGCGGCCATCACGGTGCCGAGCTTCCTGCCGGAACGGATCTGCTGGGCGCTCGACGAGGCGTACCACACCGCTCCCGGCGGGCACGTCCGCATCTACACGCTGGCCGAGCTGAGCGCGAAGCTCAAGTCGACGGGCTTCACCATCGGCCCGCACCACCACGCCCACGGCCTGCACGCGCCGTACTGGTGGATCAAGTGCGCGGTCGGCGTCGACAACAACGACCACCCGCTGGCCAAGGCCTACCACGAGCTGCTGGTCTGGGACATCATGAAGCGCCCCGCCGCCACCAGGATCGCCGAGGCCGTGCTCAACCCGCTCATCGGCAAGAGCGTGGTGCTCTACGTCCGGAAGCCCGCATGATCTCCTGGGAACAGGTTGTGCAGACCGCCCAGAGCATCGCGGCGGTACAGGAGCCCGACGGCGGCGTCCCATGGCCCGAGGGGCACGTGGACGCCTGGAACCATGTCGAGTGCCTGATGGCGATGAGCGTGGCGGGGCTGACCGGCCCCGCCCGCCGGGGATACGACTGGCTGGTCCGCACGCAGCGCTCCGACGGCTCCTGGCCGATGAAGCTGGTCGGCGGCGAGGCCGTCGAGCAGGGCGGGGAGTCCAACCACGCCGCCTACCTCGCGGTCGGCGTCTGGCACGAGCTGCTGGTGACCTCCGACGAGGACTTCGCCCGGCGGATGTGGCCTCCGGTCCGGGCGGCGCTGGACTTCGTGGTCGGCCTGCAGACCACCCGGGGCGAGATCGTCTGGGAGCGCGCGGCCGACGGCAGGCCCGCCGGGTACGCGCTGCTGACCGGCTGCGCCTCCATCCACCAGGGCCTGCGCTGCGGCGTGCTGCTCGGCGAGCACCTGGGCGACCCGCAGCCCGACTGGGAGCTGGCCGCCGACCAGCTCGGCCACGTACTGGTCGCCCACCCCGAGGCGTTCGCCGACAAGAGCCGCTTCTCGATGGACTGGTACTACCCGATCCTGGGCGGCGCGGTGCGCGGCCCGGCCGCGCGGGCACGGCTGGCCGAGGAGTGGGACACGTTCGTGGAGCCGGACCTCGGCATCCGCTGCGTCTCCGACCAGCCGTGGGTGACCGGTGCCGAGACGTGCGAGCTGGTGCTCACCCTCGACGCGCTGGGCGACCGGGACCGGGCACGGAAGCTCTTCTCGGACATGCAGCACCTGCGGCACGAGGACGGCTCGTACTGGACCGGCTGGCAGTTCGTGAACGAGAAGTGGTTCCCCTACGAGCGCTCCGCCTACACCGCGGCCGCGGTCGTACTCGCCGCCGACGCGCTGGCCGGGCACACCCCCGCCGCGGGCATCTTCCGCGACGCGGGCAGGTACCTGACCGACCGCCCCACCGCCGCCTGCGGCTGCAGCCACGCCCGTTCCAGGAGCTGAGCTCCCGGCCTCCGGCCGAGGCGTCGGCGTTTTCTTTGCACGGAATCAGAAACGTGGTGCTTGAAGGGCTGAATGCGGCTCACTACGTTCGGGTCCGTGAGTAATGCGGAGGGCACTCGGACGGTAGCTCAGAGCGATGACACCGAGACGGCCGGCGCGGAGGCCGCCCCGGAAGGCACCCCTGACCCGCCACCCCCCACCCCCTCGAACCCGGCACCCCCGCGGCGACCCGAACCCACGGGTTCGGCCGGCCCTCCGGACCCCGCCGAGCATCCGGGTCCGCAGGAATCCTCGGTCTCCTCCCCCCTGCCGGACTTCTCCGAGCCCGGCTCACCCGAACCCGACCTTTCCGAACCCGACCTTTCCGAGCCCGGCCTTTCCGAGCCGAGGGTGGCGGCTCCGGGGACGTCGGCACCGCCCAGGCCGAACGGCGTGGCCCGGCTGCTGTGGCAGAACCCCGCCCGGGTGGGGTTCGGGGTGCGGCGGTTCCGGCTGGGGCCGGCGCGCGAGCGGCTGGAGGGCGCGGAGCGGTCGTTCACGGCCGGGTTCAACGCGGTGGTCGCCGGGGAGGCCGAGCGGATCGACGACCTCCGCGAGGACCTGCGCGGTTTCGCGTACGAGGGCGCAGGCATGGCCTGCGCCACCCTCGACGTGCTCACCCTCACCGGTGGGCGCCGCCTGCGGGAGTTGCTGAGCGGGCCGGGGATGCGCTACCCGCACCTCATCCATTTGGGCACCGGCCGGGCGTACGCCCGGATGCGGTTACGGCCGATGTGGGGCGTCCGCTCGGTGCACCCGCTGCTGCGCTGGCTGGCCCACGACGGCTTCGGCTTCCACCAGGGTTTCTTCTCCGCGGACCGTACGGTGGGACGCCAGCGGACGGCGGGGCTCATGGACCGGACCCGGAGAGCGATCTTCGATCAGGGACTGGGGCGGATGCTCTGGTTCCACGAGTGCGCGGGGGCCGATGACGTCGTGCTGCGCATCGCCGAGTTTCCCGCGGGGCGCCGCGCCGACCTGTGGAGCGGCGTGGGTCTGGCCGCCACGTACACCGGGGGTGCCGGCGTCGCGGACCTGGGGCGGCTGGCCTCCGCTGCGGCCGAGGACGGTTTCCGCGCCCACCTCGCCCAGGGGTGCGCCTTCGCCTGCGCCTCCCGGCTGATATCGGCCGTGGTCCCCGAGCACACCGTCGCCGCCGCACCCGTGCTGTGCGGGGCCGAAGTGGACGAGGCGGCGGGCTGGACCGACACCGCGCTCGTCGCGCTGGGCCACAACGCGCACAGCGGCGACCACTACCAGGCCTGGCGGGCGGGAGTCCGGAAGGCCTGGGCACGGCGCGACCGCGACTTGTGACCGCGGCTCGAAGGAGTGGTGCGGACGATGCCGGACCGCGCCACCGCGAGCCGGTCGCGGCCGAGATCGTCACCTGCGGTTCGAAGGGGCGGTGAGAGCGATGTCAGGGGTTCGCAGGTACGCGGCGGGAGTCCTCGCCCTGATCGCCGCCGCCGCCGGGTGGAGGCTGACCGGCCTGCCGGACACCTCGGTCGCGGAGACGTCGGCCGACTTCTCCTTCCACGCGAGGCCGCTCGGGCCGCCCCCGGGGCCCGGTGACCGCACCCTGCGGCCGGTCGCGGCGGGATACGCCGGTCTCCAGGGCTGGGTGTCGTCGCTGGGCGCCGGGGTGGCGCTGTTCGACGTGGACAACGAGGTCGTCGCCGACGACCTGTGCCTGGTCGATCCCCGCCATGACACGGTGACCGTCAGGCGGGCACCGGGGACACCCCGGGGCTACCGGCCGTTCACGCTGGTCCCCCCGGATCGCAGGCGGTACGAGGCGCCGGCCGGGTGCCTGCCCGCCGACCTCGACCAGGACGGCTGGCAGGACCTGGTCGTCTACTACTGGGGCCGCTCCCCCTCGCTCTTCCTGCGCGTGCCCGGGGTACCCCCTTCCGGAACCGCCTTCCGCCACCGCGCGCTGACCACGGAGCCGGAGATCTGGAACACCAGCGCCGCCACGACCGGTGACTTCGACGGGGACGGCCGCCTCGACCTGGTCTTCGGCGACTATTTCCCCGACGGCGTCCGGGTGCTGGGCGACGGTGCCCCCAACGACGGTGCCCCCAACGACGGCGATCCCGGCAGTGCGGTGATGCCCGACTCGCTGTCCGCCGCCGCCAACGGCAACCGCCTGCTGCTCAGCGTGGTGCGTGGCATTCGTGATCTGGAGTATCAGGTGCTCGCGGTCACCGCGAGCAC
>NZ_JBEXUE010000059.1:0-32053 GCF_040614275.1 Streptosporangium sp. NPDC006013 | reverse complement strand
AACACCTTCCCTTCGCGTGTCCCATCCGCCGTCCGACACTCTCTCGCGTACTAGAAAGCCGCCTAGAGAGACCGCCGCGGCGTCTCATGCCGGAACCAGGAGGCCGAGCGCCACGCCACCGCGCAGGCCGCCACCCAGAAGCTGGTCGCCGAGGCCGAGCAGCGTGCGGCCACCGCCGAACAGCGCGCCACCAAGGCCACCCAGCAGGCCGAGCAGACCCGCCGCGAGGCCGACACGCACGCCAAGCAGCTGCTGGCCAACGCGCGCAAGAACGCCGACCAGGTCGTGTCCGAGGCCAAGTCGAGCGCCGAGTCCATCGTCTCCGAGGCCAAGGCGGAGTCCGAGCGGAGCCGCTCTGTCGCCCAGCGCCAGGTCGACGAGCTGACCCGCCAGCGCGACAGCATCACCAGCCACCTCGCGCAGCTGCGCCAGCTGCTCGGTGGCGCGCCGCTCCCGGCCGCCGACCCGGAGCCCGCGATCACCGCGGCCCCGCCGAAGCCGGCCATCCCCGCCGCCACCAACGGTGCCGAGAAGCCGGTTCCGACTCCCGCCAGGGCGGAGAAGGACGACGACGCGGAGTGGTGGCAGGAATAGGCGGCCGCTGACTCCGGGGCGTTGACGACGGCTGACGAGAGAGCCTGGTGACCTTCACGGTCACCAGGCTCTCTCGGCGCCGTGGGGCTCAACCCGGCCGTCGAGGCGCTGCGACGGCGCCGGTCGATCTCGATTGGCCGCGGCGATCGCCCTGCTCATCCGCGAGGCGGTGATCCCCCGGCAAGCTCGGCGATGAAGTCCGACACCGCCCGGTTGAACGCCTCGGGCTGCTCGATCGCGCTGAGATGGCCGGCCTTCTCGATGACGGCCAGCCGCCCGTCGGGCACCGCCTCGACCATCGCGCCCGCTTCCGCGGGCGGGGTGATCTCGTCCTCCTCGCCCACGATCACCAGGACCGGCGTCTTGATCGCCCGCAGCGTGTCAAAGGAGTCGGGACGGCCGGCCATGGCCCGTTGCGCCCAGGCCGCAGCCGTCGGCGGAGCCGACTGGACCAGCCCGCGCACCCGGCCGAACACCATCGCCCTGCTCCGTACCGTGGTCTGCCCGACCAGCCCCGGCAGCAACTCCTTCAGCAGGACGGAGGTGCCCTCCTGGAGCACCGCGGCGGCGATCCGCTCGCGGTTGGATCTCGCGGCCTCCTGGTCGGCACCCGCCTTCGTGTCGGCGAGGATCACCCCCAGCAGCCGGTCGGGGTGGCGGCGGCACAGGGCCATCGTCACGTAGCCGCCCATGGACAGGCCGCCGACGACCGCGCGGTCGACGCCCTCGCTGTCCAGCAGGCGCACGACATCGTCGGCCATCACGTCGAGGGAGGGAACGTCCCCGCCCAGCACCGAGCCGCCGAAACCGCGCAGATCGGGGGTGATGACCTTGCAGACCTCGGCCAGGCCCTCACGCTGGGCCAGCCACATGGCCGATGACAGGGGGAACGCGTGAAGGAGGACGACCGGAAGCCCCTCTCCAGCCGATCGCGTGTACAGCCGCACGCCGTCCACCGTATTCCCGGAGCCCCCGTCTGGCACCCCCGGTTCCACAACCGTTTATGACGTTGTGGTAACTCCGCGGTCAACGAATGGGACCCGGCAGGCGATACGGCGACGAGGATTCCGGGACGGGCCCGAACCGGACAGGGTACCTACGAGTCGGCGACCTCGGTGGGGAGGGGATGGGCGGCCGGATTGACCCGCAGGACGATCTCGTTGAGGACGATCCGCACGTACGGCTCGCCGACCCACAGGTGCTTGGCGTCGTCCACCCCGACGACCTCGGCCTGGGGCACCCTGGCGAAGCGCTCGCGGGCCTGCTCGGGACGGAGGTAGTCGTCGAACTCCGGAACCAGCGCGGTCAGCGGCCGCCCGAACTCCGCCCACCCGTCGAGGTCGGCGTCGGTAGCCCTGTGCAGCGGCGGGGAGAGGAGGATCGCCCCCTCCACCAGCGGGTCGCGGCCCCACTTGAGCGCCAGTTCGGTACCGAAGGACCAGCCGAGCAGCCAGACCCGGGGCAGGTCGTGGAAGTCGGCGTACTCCAGGGCCGCGGCGACGTCCAGGCGCTCGTCCTCACCCTTACCGAAGGCCCCCTGGGACGTTCCCCGCTCGGAGGTGGTGCCGCGCGTGTTGAACCGCAGCACCGCCAGGTCGGCGAGGGCGGGCAGCCGGTTCGCCGCCTTCTTGTAGACGTGGCTGTCCATCATGCCGCCGTGGGTGGGCAGCGGGTGCAGGCAGACCAGCGTGGCCACCGGAGGCCGTTCCGCGGGAAGGGCCAGCTCACCGACAAGTGTCAGCCCGTCACCGGTGTGCAGCTCGATCGGCTCCCTGCGCGCGGGCAGCACCGTAGAGGCCCGGATCTCCATGTCTCTCCTCACCACGACCGGCGATCCACGCCGGTCAGTATCTGCTTCTGCCAGGACCGCGCCTGACCCGGTTGCGCCAGCACGCGGTGTGCCAGTGCCTGCGCTCCTCCTCGCCGCCCTGCCAGGCGGGCCAGCTGACCAGGTGCGGCAGGCCCGGCCTGATCTCCTGGTCGCAGCCGGGGCAGCGGTAGACCTTGTCCGCCGCGCCGCCGGTGACCCGGCGCACCTGCCAGTCTCCGTCGGGCCACTCCTCCGTCTGGTCGACACCGGGCACGGAGCCGCCGAGGGGGCGGGCCGAACCCCGGTTGCCACCGCGGTCGAACGGGTCGGCCCGACGGGCCTTGCGGGGGCTCACGGCAGGTCTCGGAAGCTCCGGACCCCCGCCGCGACGAGCTGCTCCAGCAGCGGCGCGGGCGCGAGGAACGGTTCGCGGTACTCCGCGTACAGGGCGCGCAGGCCGTCGCGGACGGTCTCCAGGCCCAACTCGTCGAGCATCTCGAACGGTCCCGCCTGGTAACCGCAGCCGAGCCGCATCGCGTTGTCGATGTCGTCGCGGGTCGCATAGCCGGAGTCGTACATCCGGACGGCGTCGTTGAGGTACGGGTACAGGAGCGCGTCGACCACGAACTCGGCCCTGTCCCGGCACGGCACCGGGACCAGGCCGATGAGCCGGACCATCCCCTCCACGGCCCGCGCGACCTCGGGCCCGGTGAGCGCGGTGGAGGCGACCTCGGCGACCTGGTCGCCCACCAGGTGCAGGCCGACCAGGCGCTCGGGGTGCGGGAGCCCGGGGGCCAGCTCGACGACGGGAACGCTGGACAGCGCGACGACCATCTCCGCGTCCTGCACGGGCACGGTCTTGAAGCCCGCGGCGGAGAGCCTGGCGGCGAAGGCGTCACCCCCCTCGCCCAGCACCGCGACCAGGCCGGTCGAGGGCTCGTCCGCCGTCGGTTCCGGTTCGGCGGCCCGGTGGAAGCCGCCACCCGACTTGCGGCCGAGCAGTCCGGCCGCGACCCGCTCGCGCAGGATCGGCGCGGCGGCGTGACGGCGGTCGTGGCTCTCCCTGAAGAGCACGCTCAGCACCTCGTACGAGGTGTCCAGGCCGATCAGGTCGAGCAGGGCGAAGGGGCCCATCGGCAGCCCGGCACCGAGCCTCATCGCGGTGTCGATGCCGTCGCGGGTGGCCACGCCGTTCTCCAGCAGGACCGCGGCGTGGTTGAGGTAGGGCAGTAGCAGCCGGTTGACCACGAACCCGGCGCGGTCGCCGACGGTCACCGGGGTCTTGCCGAGCCGGCGCGCGAGGTCGGCGACCTCGCCGGCCAGGCCGTCGTCGGTGATCAGCGTGTGGATCACCTCGACCAGTCTCATGACCGGGGCCGGGTTGAAGAAGTGCATGCCGATCACCCGGCCGGGGCGGCCGGTGGTGGCCGCGATCTCGGTGACCGAGAGCGAGGAGGTGTTGGTGGCGAGCACCGCGGACGGCTTGCAGATCCGATCCAGGTCGGTGAAGAGCGCCCGCTTGAAATCCATGACCTCCGGAACGGCCTCGATCACCAGGTCGGCGTCCGCGAGATCCTCCAGCGAGGTGGTGAGGGTCACCCGGCCGAGGATCTCCGACCTCTCGGCCTCGCTCAGCCTGCCCCTGACGACCGCGCGGCCCGTGGAGTCCTCCAGATGGCCCCGGCCTCGCGTCAACGCCTCAGGACCGGCCTCCACGCCGATCACGGCGATGCCCGCACGGGCGAAGCACTCGGCGATCCCGGCGCCCATCGTGCCGAGGCCGACCACGCCGACCGTCTCGAAACTGCCCGCCATCGTTCTCCCCACCCTGTCCGCGGATCCCGCGCCGCGCGACAAACCGCCCGTTCCTTGAACCGCAACAGTCTCCCAGAGAGGGATCGGCTACCCAAAAGCCGGTCGGACATCCCAGGAGCCGAAAGAAAGTACTTGAATGAGAGTTGAGTAGTAATTAGTATTTGAGTACATGAAGACTGGAGGGGGCATGGGAGACGACCTGACACCGGAGGAGGCGCTGCGGCAGATCGGCGAGGTCGACCGGCGCACCCGGCGACCGGCACGCGTCGTCGGCCTGCTCTATGCGATCCTCGGCCTGGCCACGATCGCGTACTGGCCGATCATGTATCTCGGCCCCGGCTGGTCCCGGGCCGTGGTCGGGGTGGCATGGGTGGCGCTGACCGCCGTGTTCGCCTGGTACCTCGGCCGTATGGGAATCCAGGACCGCGAGGTCACCTGGGTCAACAAGTCCACCGGGCCGGTGACGGTCACCTACCTCGTCGCCTTCCTGACCGTGTTCGTGTTCGGGACGTTCTTCCGCCCCGACGACCCGGGTCCCGGCTGGATCGCGACGCTGGTCACACTGACGGTCTGCGCGAGCGTCCCGCCCTTCTACGCGGCGTGGCGCGTGCTATGGGCGGAGCGGTGAGCGGCCTGGACGGAGCCGGAGGTGGTACGGGCTCGCACCCCCGGCACGACCTTGACGACGTCATCCACGCGCCCGTCCGGCTGTCGATCATGGCCGCTCTGGCGGCCACCGACAGGGCCGAGTTCCGCTTCCTCCGCGACACCATCGAGGTCAGCGACTCCCTGCTCTCCAAGCATGTCATCACCCTGGAAGAGGCCGGCTACGTGCGCGTGGAGAAGGCCTTCGTGGGTAAACGCCCACGCACCTGGCTGGCCCTCACCGACGAGGGCCGCCGGGCGTTCCACGACTACGTCTCCGTGTTGAGACGCCTTACCGAGGGATCCCCCCCATGATCGAGATAAACGATCTACACAAACGATACGGCGACAAGACCGCCCTGGACGGGGTGACGTTCTCCGTGAAACCCGGCGAGATGTTCGGCTTCGTCGGAGCCAACGGCGCGGGCAAGACCACCACGATGCGCATCCTGATGGGCGTGCTGACCGCCGACTCGGGCTCGGTGCTCCGCGACGGCCGGCCCCTGACGTTCGAAGACCGGCGCCGGTTCGGTTACATGCCCGAAGAGCGTGGCCTCTACCAGAAGATGCGGGTCGCCGAGCAGGTCGAGTACTTCGGCAGGCTCAGCGGCCTGACCGCGAGCGGGGCGAAAAAGGCCACCGGCGACCTGCTCGAACAGCTCTCGCTCACCGAACGCGCGACCGACACGGTGGACGCGCTCTCCCTGGGCAACCAGCAGCGCGTGCAGCTCGCGGTGGCGCTGGTGCACACCCCCGAGGTGCTCGTACTGGACGAGCCCTTCTCCGGGCTCGACCCGCTCGCCGTCGACGCGCTGGCCGGGGTGCTCGCCGCACGGTGCGAGGCGGGCGTGCCCGTGCTCTTCTCCAGCCACCAGCTGGACCTCGTCGAGCGGCTCTGCCACTCGGTCGGCATCATCTCCGCCGGCCGCATGGTGGCCAGCGGCACCGTCGACGACCTGCGCGACCGGGAGGGACGCGGCCGGCTCAGGGTGGTCGTCAGGGACGCCTCCCCCGGCTGGACCGCGTCCCTGCCGGGAGAGGTCGTCGAGAAGGGCGACGAGGTCCTCGTCGCGGACGTGGACGGCGACGGCCAGGACATCCTGCGCCTCGCGGTCAAGGCCGGAAAGGTCGAGCACTTCGGCTGGCAGCGGCCCACACTCACCGAGATCTTCAGGGAGGCGGTCGCGTGAGCGGGCTGTGGTTGGTCGCGCAGCGGGAGATCATCACGCGCGGCCGTACGAAGGCGTTCGTCATCGGGCTGGTGGTGAGCGCCGTGCTGGTCGGCGCGCTCGCGTTCCTGCCCAAGCTCTTCTCGGGGCCCGACTCCTACACCGTGGGCCTCGTCGGACCGCAGTCGCAGGCGCTGCAGCCGGTCCTGACCGGCACGGCCAAGGACGTGACGATCGCCGTCAGGGAGTTCCCCGACGAGGCCGCCGCGAGCGACGCGGTCAACGCCGGCGACGTGGACGCCGCGGTGGTGGACGGCCGCAGGGTGCTCGCCGACGGCGAGGTCGACCGCGAGCTGGGCCTGCTGCTGGAGAACGCGCACCAGACCGTCCAGACCCAGGGTCAGCTGGCCGACGCGGGCCTGGACGCGGCCAAGGTCGCCCAGGCGATGCAGGTCGCCCCCCTGGAGCAGGTCTCGGTCGGCGCCGACGCCCGCTACGCGAGCGTGCGGGTGGGCATCGCGTCCCTGCTGGTCATGGTCCTGTTCTTCCTGCTCATCTACTCCTCCATGTACGTCGCCATGGGAGTGATCGAGGAGAAGGGCAGCCGGATCGTGGAGATCCTGCTGACCTCGATCCGCCCATGGCAGCTGCTCGGCGGCAAGATCCTGGGGCTGGGCACCCTCGCGCTGGCCAATCTCGTCGTGATCATCGTGGCCGGTCTCGGCGCGGCGATGGCGACCGGCTTCGTGGCCGAGCTGCCCCCGGGCATGACGGGCATCGTGATCAGCACCCTGTTCTGGTTCATCCTCGGTTACGCGTTCTTCGCCGCGCTGGCGGCGGCGCTCGGGTCGCTGGTGTCCAGGCAGGAGGACGCGAACAGTGTGCTGACGCCGATGACGATGCTCATGACGATCACCTACCTGGTGGCCTACTTCGCGGCGGTCCAGCCCAGCAGCGCGGTGGCCAGGATCCTGTCGATGGTGCCGCCGTTCTCCTCGATGGTCATGCCGGTCCGGATGGCCGGGGGCGAGGTGCTCGCCTGGGAGATCGCGACGGGCGCGGCCCTGATGCTCCTGGCCACGGTGGGCACGCTCCTGCTCGGCGCGCGCATCTACCAGCGCGCGGTGCTGCGCACGGGCGCCCGCGTCAAACTCTCCGAGGCGGTCCGCTGAGGTCCAGGCTCCGGTCGTACGGGTGACCCGGCACGTGAGGTCACCCGTACGGACGGGGCCGGCACGGACCACGGATAGACGGCGTGCCGCTTCGAACCCCCCGCCACGGACGAGCCGTGTGCCGGTTCGAACGCCGAGCCCGCAGGCAGCCGGACCGGTCGGTGTGGAGCCCGCACACCGCCCCGCCCGCCTGGCCTGACGGATCGTGGAGATCCGGGCACCGCCGGGCCGATAGGGTTCGGTCATGCGTCTGGTCATCGCGCGGTGCAGCGTGGATTACGTCGGGAAGCTCACCGCCCATCTTCCGATGGCACCTCGGCTCATCCTCATCAAGGCCGACAGCAGCGTCTCCATTCACGCGGATGACCGGGCCTTCAAGCCGCTGAACTGGATGAACCCGCCGTGCAAGCTCCGCGAGGAGGAGGGCACCTGGACGGTGACCCACGGCAAGACCGGTGAGAAGCTCGTCCTCACCATGGAGGAGATCATCCACGACACCAGCCACGAGCTGGGCGTGGACCCGGGGCTCATCAAGGACGGGGTCGAGGCCCACCTGCAGGAGTTGCTCGCCGAGCACATCACCACCCTGGGCGCGGGCTGGACGCTCGTCCGCCGCGAGTACATGACGGCCATCGGCCCGGTGGACATCCTCTGCCGCGACCACACGGGCGCGACAGTGGCCGTGGAGCTCAAGCGGCGCGGTGACATCGACGGCGTCGAGCAGCTCACCCGCTATCTGGAACTCCTCAACCGCGACCCGCTGCTCGCCCCGGTACGGGGTATCTTCGCCGCCCAGGAGATAAAGCCACAGGCCCGCGTGCTCGCCGCCGATCGCGGCATCGACTGTGTCACCCTCGACTACGACAAACTACGGGGCATCGAGCGCAACGACACCCTGTTCTGAGCACGTTCTGAGCACGTGCCGGATTACGGCAGGTCGAATTCCCCACGGACCGCCCCATCCAAAAACGCGTCCCATTCGAGGGGCGTGAAGACGAGGGCCGGTCCGTCGGGGTTCTTGCTGTCACGCACCGCCACGATCCCCGGCAGATTCCGTGCCACCTCAACGCACGCCCCACCGTTTCCACTGCTGCGTGTGCTCTTATGCCACTCAGCACGAGACAGGTCTGCCTCTGTGGGCACCAGCCGGGCCGTGTCCTCCGAACGGTGGACACCGGGTCAACCGAACGTTGGTGCCGCGAAACCCGGGCGGGCGCGAGGCTTGAGGCATGAGCACAGCGGTAAGAGTGAGGGGCCTGACCAAGCGCTACGGCGACGTGCAGGCCGTTCGGGGCATCGACCTGGACATCCAGGCGGGCGAGGTTTTCGCGATCCTCGGCCCGAACGGGGCGGGGAAGTCCACCACCGTGGAGATCCTGGAGGGACACCGCGCCAGGGACGCCGGGGAGGTCAGCGTCCTGGGCGCCGACCCCGGCAAGCCGACCCGGGACTGGCGCTCGCGGATCGGCATCGTGCTGCAGACGGCCAATGACGTGGCCGAGACGACCGTACGGGAGACCATGCGGCACTTCGCGGGCTATTATCCCGGCGCCAAGGACCCGGATGAGGTGATCGAGCAGGTCGGGCTGGCGGCCAAGGCGAACACTCGCGTCCGGCTGCTCTCCGGCGGCCAGCGGCGCCGGGTGGACGTCGCGCTGGGCGTGATCGGCAACCCCGAGCTGCTCTTCCTGGACGAGCCGACCACCGGGTTCGCCCCGGAGGCGCGCCGGCAGTTCTGGGAACTGATCGAAGGCCTGGCCCGCGACGGCACCACGATCGTTCTGACCACCCACTATCTGGACGAGGCCGAGGCGCTGGCCGGGCGGGTGGCCGTGGTCTCCGGAGGACGGGTCGTGGCCGAGGGCGAGCCCAAGACCCTGGGGGGCAGGGCCACCGCCAAGGCCAGAGTGAGCTGGTCCGACGGCGGCGAGCACCGCTTCCTGGAGACGAACACCCCGACCAGGACCGTACTGGAACTGACCCACCGGTTCGACGGCGAGGTCCCCGAGCTGGCCGTGACCCGCCCCAGCCTGGAGGACATCTACCTCCGCCTCATCGAGGCCCCCACCTGACCCGGCCGCCCGCCCTGTCGACCGGCGTACCGACCGGTGGGCCGTTGGGGACCGTCCGCCGGGCACGGACCGGCCTCGGCCGCCCCGCAGACCGACCGACTGCCCAACCGACTGCCCGGCCGGCTCCGGCTGTCCCCTTGATCGACCGGCGACGAGCCAGATCCCGCCGTCACCCCCCGCAGATGTCCCCCCAAGGAAACATCGTGATGAGTCAGCCACTCACCCGACCCACCTCCCCACCCGTCGTGCCCCGGCTCCCCTCCACGGTGCGGCTGGGGCTGTCACGAGCGGCCATCGAGACCAAGATGTTCTTCCGCGAACGAGACGCGGTCATCTTCACCTTCTCCTTCCCGATCATCATGCTGGTGCTCTTCGGTTCGATCTTCGCGGATGATCTGGAGGGAACCGGGCTCAACGTCTCCCAGGTCTACGTGGCCGGACTGATCGGTGCCGCCGCGATGACGGGATTCCAGAACCTCGGGATCAGCATCGCGGTGGAACGCGACGACGGCACTCTCAAGCGACTGGCGGGCACGCCGCTGCCCCGTACCGCCTACTTCATGGGTAAGGCGCTCAACACCCTGTTCATCTCCTTCTGCCAGGTGGTCATCCTGCTGGCCATCGGGGTCATGCTGTTCGACCTGGAACTGCCGTCGGAGACGTCCGTCTGGGCGACCTTCACCTGGGTCTTCGTGCTCGGCGTGCTCGGCTCGTCGCTGCTCGGGGTCGCGATCAGCAGCCTGCCCCGGTCGTCCAAGAGCGCCACCGCGGTGATCGTGATGCCGTTCGTGGTACTGCAGTTCATCTCCGGAGTCTTCATCCCCATCACCCGGCTGCCGTCCTGGCTGGTGAACATCTCCTCGCTGTTCCCGCTCAAGTGGATGTGCCAGGGTTTTCGCTCCGTCTTCCTGGGCGACGCCGGTGCCACACTGGAGCTCGCAAAATCGTACGAACTAGACCGGGTCGCCCTGCTCTTGGGAGCCTGGGTCATCGGAGGACTGGTGCTGTGCCTGATGACGTTCCGTTGGAAGAGCCGCCGCGATCACTGACGGCACATACCGAGCATCCCGGCTCCCCCAGCGGTGGAGCCGGGACCCACGCGTGGCAGTCGCTGCGCGGCTGGGAGATGCTCCTGGTCATCGGGACGCTCCTGCCCACCTGGGCCGCGCTGAGCATCGACACCACCTGGCAGGAGAAGGTGGCCGTGGCGGGCTGCCTGGTCTCGGTCCTGCCGCTCTATCTCCTGCTCGGCCGCCCGGCGATCATCACCGGGAACCAGCGCCGGGGGGCGATCTACATCGCCCTGGTGATCCTGCTGTTCACCCCGGCCGGACTCACCGCGTCGTACGCGACGTTCGCCCTGTTCGGACTCTGCCCGCAGTGTTTCATCGTCCTTCCCGCCAGGCGGGCGGTAATCGCCATCCTCACGCTCAGCCTCCCTCCGGCGATCCGTTACCTCTTCCTGATCGAGCCGTCGGAGCCGTTCAACTTCCTGACGGTCATCACCATCGTCATCTTCTTCTCCTCCACCTTCGGCGTCTGGGTCAAGCGAATCACCAGGCAGAGTGAGGAGCGGGCCGCGCTCATCGAGCAACTGGAGAACAGCCGGGCCGAGGTGGCCAGGCTCTCGGCCGAGCGCGGAGCGCAGACCGAACGCGAGCGGCTCGCCGGGGAGATCCACGACACCCTGGCACAGGGTTTCACCAGCATCATCATGCTGCTCCAGGCGGCCGAGGCGCAGCCGGATCCGTCCCGCCACCTGGCGCTGGCCGTGCGGACGGCACGGGAGAACCTGGCGGAGGCCCGCCTGCTGGTCACCACGCTGGGCCCGGCGCCACTGGACGGCTCGACCCTGGACGAGGCGCTGCGGCGGCTGACGAACCGGCTGGGCGAGGAGACGGAACTGTCAGCGCGGTTCGAGGTACACGGTGATTCCCAGCCGCTGAGCGCGCCGATGGAGGTGGTGCTCGTCCGTGCCGTCCAGGAGGGTCTGGCCAACGTGCGCAGGCACGCAGAGGCGGGATCCGCGGCCGTCTCGATCACCTACCTGGACGGATCGGTACGGCTGGAGGTGCGCGACGACGGATGCGGCTTCGACCCGTCCGGCGCCCAGGGGTACGGGCTGCGGGGCATGCGCGCTCGCGTGGAGCAGATTGGCGGAACCCTTACCGTGACGGGGCTCCCGGGCGGGGGGACATCCCTTGATGTGGTCATCCCCACCGATTCCCCTGCCGGCCGCCCCGGCCAGAGCGGTACACCCGTCAACCGGTCCGGCCCGACCTCCGACCCGACCAACGTGCCCGCCGGCCGGCCCGGCCGGATCGAACACCCCGGCCAACTCGGCCAACTCGGCCAGAGAGCGTGACAAATGCTTCGTGTGATGATCGTCGACGACCACCCGGTGGTCAGGGAGGGCCTTCGGGGCATGCTGGAGGCCGCCCCCGGGATCTCGGTGGCGGGTGAGGCCGCCTCGGGAGACGAGGCGGTCGTACGGGCCGGAGAGTTGCGGCCCGACGTGATCCTGATGGATCTGCGCATGCCGGACGGGGACGGGGTGAGCGCCACCTCGCGCATCCTTGCCGAGTGGCCGGAGAGCCGGGTGATCGTGCTGACCACCTACGAGACCGACGCGGACATCGTACGGGCGGTCGAGGCGGGCGCGGCGGGATACCTGCTGAAGGACACCTCCAGGGCGGATCTGCTCGCCGCGATCCGCTCCGCGGCGCAAGGTGAGACGGTACTGTCCCCGTCGGTGGCGACCAGGCTGGTCACCCGGATGCGTGCGCCGGTGACCGAGTCGCTGTCGCCGCGCGAGACCGAGGTGCTCTCCCTGGTGGCCAGGGGGCTGACCAACGCGGAGATCGGCAAGGCCCTGTTCATCAGCGAGGCCACCGTCAAGACCCACCTGCTGCGCGTCTTCGGCAAGCTCGGCGTCTCCGATCGCACCGCCGCCGTGACCACGGCGCTGGACCGTGGATTGCTCGTCCGCTAGTCCCACATTCCGCATTGACTCCGGTTCATCTGGGATCATTACTCACGGTGCTGGATTCCTCGCGGCTTTCGACCCATGTCGCTACCAGGTCTCCGGAAATCGGCCGACCATTTCCCCGAAAGCCAACCCGTCACATATCGCATGACACCGACTGTCAGCGATTGATAGTGTTTTTAGAACATCATTTCGCGTACAGGGGGAACTGCGCAAAACGCGATACATACCGGGGACGTTCCCGTGGGGAAGCGCTTCGACTTCTGACATGACCACATCTCGCAGATACCGGCGCCCTTGAAGGTCACCAGTGACAGTCCGGAGAATTTCCTGGCGAAGATGCGTTCCACAGAATTCGGGGCCATGCACGTCTCCGCACTGACGGTCTCGTCGCTCGAGTCGCATCGGACACCGAAACCGATGGGGATCCCCACCGGAGGTATCGATGACCGGCGGCACCGGGCGACGGACGCCATCCCGGCAAGTGGACAGCCCAGCTTGTAAGTAATAGTTTACTGTGCAACGACTTCCGGTCTATCGTGAGCGGAACGTGCCCGTACCGCCCGCTGCCCGCAGCCGGGGCGGCGGGTGCCGCGCGTCTCGCCTTTCCGGCGGGCGCCGACCTTCCCCGAGCGGCGTTTCGCCTTCCAGGGCATCCGTCACGGCACAGAGGAGACGACCTTGACCACGGCGACCGGACAGCGCACCTTCGACTCCCTCGACCCAGCCACCGGTGCCGTCGTCGGCACCCACCCGATCCAGGACGCCGCGGCGGTGCGCGCCGCCGTGGCGGAGGCCGGGATCGCCGCCGCGTGGTGGGCCGGGCTGGACCGGGCCGAGCGCAGGCGCCGGCTGCTCGACTACAAGGCGATCCTCACGCGTGATCTGACCAGGATCGCCCGCCTCGTCCATGAGGAGACGGGCAAGCCGGAGGCCGACGCCACCCTGGAGGTCGTCCTGGCCATCACCCACCTCGACTGGGCCGCCAGGAACGCGCACAAGGTGCTCGGGATGCGACGGGTCTCCCCCGGACTGGTCGGCGCCAACATCGCGGCCACCCTGGAGTACCTGCCGCTGGGGGTGGTCGGGGTGATCGGGCCGTGGAACTACCCGGTGTTCACCCCGATGGGATCGATCGCCTACGCGCTGGCCGCGGGGAACGCCGTGGTGTTCAAGCCCAGCGAGCTGACCCCGGGCGTGGGCGTGCTACTGGCCGCGCTGTTCACCGAGGCGGTGCCGGAGCACCAGGTCTTCCAGACCGTCACCGGGCTGGGCGAGACCGGCGCGGCCCTGGCGGGGGACCCCGGGGTGGCGAAGATCGCCTTCACCGGCTCGACCGCCACCGCCAAGCGGGTGATGGCCGCGTGCGCGACGAACCTGACGCCGCTGGTCGCCGAGTGCGGCGGCAAGGACGCGCTGATCGTGGACGCCGACGCCGACCTGCCCGCCGCCGCGGACGCGGCGCTGTGGGGCGCGCTGTCCAACGCGGGCCAGACCTGCGTCGGGGTGGAGCGGATCTACGTGGTGGACGCGGTCTACGACGCCTTCATGAAGGAACTCACCGATCGGGCCGGTCAGGTGAAGGCCGGGCGCGACTACGGCCCGATCACCATGCCCGCCCAGTTGGACATCATCCGGCGGCATATCGACGACGCGGTCGCGGGCGGCAGGGCCGTGCTGGGCGGGACCGGCTCGGTCCGGGCGCCCTTCGTCGACCCGGTGATCGTCGAGGACGTGCCCGAGGACTCCTCCGCGGTCCGCGAGGAGACGTTCGGCCCGACGGTGACGGTGAAGCGGGTCGCCGATGTGGAGGAGGCGCTGGAGAAGACCAATGCCACCGCGTACGGCCTGGCCGGGACCGTTTTCTCGGGAAACACCCGGCGGGCTCTGGATCTCGCTCGCCGGATGCGCGGCGGGATGACCGCCATCAATTCGATCATCTCCTTCGCGTCGATCCCCGCGCTGCCGTTCGGCGGGGTCGGAGACTCCGGATTCGGCCGTATTCACGGCGCGGACGGGCTGCGGGAGTTCGCCCGCCCCAAGGCCGTCTCCCGCCGGCGCTTCGCGCTGCCCGGGATGAACATCACCTCGTTCACCCGTAGCCAGAAGGAACTTGACCGGCTAGTCAGGCTTGTTACCTTCTTGCATGGACGACGTAGGTAATAGCACAATGCCCCTTCCACAAAAAGGATCTTGCACCCATAATGGTTGATTCTGGGGGCCAGAGCCATGAGGTGGAAGTGATAAAGCGATTATTTGTCAACCCCATACCGACGTTCAGGTACTTGACATGAACGGACGGTCATATCGGGGAATGTCAGCGGAGGAGCGACTGGCAGAACGCCGGGAACGTCTGATCTCCGCGGCGTACAACCTCTACTCCGATCCAGGATTCCCCGAAACCACGATTGAGAGGCTGTGCGCCGCGGCACGCATCTCCAACCGCGCCTTCTACGAATGCTTCTCCGGACGCAACGAGTTGATGCGGGCCGTGCACGACCGATGCGTGCACGAGACGCTGCAGTCGGTGGCGAAGTCCATAGAGCAGGCCCCTGACACCCTGGCCACCCGGGTCGAGGCGGGAATCTCCGGGTACATCAATTTCGTCACCGAAGACAGGCGTCGCGCCAGGATCATGCATCTGGAGGTGCGCAGAGCAGGTGACTGCCTCGTCAGCTCACGGCAGCTGGCCGTCACGGCCTTCACCGACATGATCGAGCTGAACGTCGCCGATCTGCCGGAGGCGGTCAAGGCCAACCGGCACCTGCTCGCGCTGGGCATGATCGGAGCGATCCAGGAGCTGCTCATCGAGTGGGTGCTGGCCGACGACCCGCCCTCGACCGAGAGCATGATCAGCACTGCCGTTCACATCTTCTACCGGTCTTTCACCGGGTAACCCGGTCACCTCCGGTACGACCTCGACGAGGCGGAGACGAGGACGGGCCTCAGCCGGCCCGTCCTCCGATATGTTCCGGTGCCGCCGGTGTCCCGAATTCCGGCGGGCGACCGGATCAGGCCACCGCGGCCATGGGGTGCTCGACGGTCAGGACCCGGTTGAGCCGGGTCACCGCCAGCACCCGCATGATCCTCGGCGGCACCCTCCTGAGAATGAGGCGGCGTTCCGCGCCCACAGCGCGGCGATGCGTGCCCACCAACACCCCCAGCCCGGTGGCGTCGATCATTTCCAGCCCGGAAAGATCTACGATCAGGTCGCCGCGCCCGGAGTCGACCGCCTCGTGCAGCCGCGGGCGCACTCCGGTGACGGTTCCCACGTCGAGACGGGCCCCGACGCTGACCACCTGGGCCTGGGGGTTACCAGGGACGCGCATGCCTCCTCCTCACACCTGGCCACAAAAGAGACGTGACCGGGCACAACGGCGGTGCGTCACCGCAGCCAGTCGATCACGCACCGCATTCATATGCTGCCACAGCGTGTAAGAAGGCGCGAACCTCCCCGCGTCAGAATTCCCCCTTCTTACCCGCATGAGAACCCCTTGCCCGAATCAACGGATAAAACGCGGTTCAAAGCCAACCTTTTTGCTGAGCCGCCCGGATGGCGGTGATCCGGTTGCTCGCCCCCAGCTTGGTGATGGCACTGGACAGGTAGTTGCGCACGGTGCCCTGGGTGAGGTGGAGCGAGGCGGCGATCTCGGCGACCGAGGCTCCCCGCGCGGCCAGTTCCAGGGAGCCGCGCTCGCGCTCGGTGAGAGGACTCTCACCGGCCATCATCGCCGAGGCGGCCATCTCCGGGTCGAGGTAGCGCCCTCCCGACCAGACCTTGCGGATCGCCTTCGCCAGCTCATCGGCGGGGGTGTCCTTGGGGATGAAGCCACGCACCCCGGCGGCGAGCGCCCGCCGCAGGTAGCCGGGCCTGCCGAAGCTGGTCAGCACCAGCACCGCGTGGCCCGGCAACGTCTCGGCGACGCTCAGCCCGTCCATCCCCGGCATCTCGATGTCCAGCACGATCACGTCGGGCCGGTGTTCCCTCACGGCCTCGGCCACCAGGTCCCCCCTGGCCACCTCGGCCACCACCTCGATGTCCGGCTCCAGGCCCAGCAGGGTGGCGATCGCCCCTCTGACCAGGTGCTCGTCATCGGCCAGCAGTACCCGGATCATCGTGCTTCCTCCAGCGGAACCGTCGCCCGCAGCCTGAACTCCCCCGGGCCCCCCGGACCTCCCGTGACGGATCCGCCGGTGGCGGTTACCCGCTCCGACAGCCCGATGAGACCGGTGCCGCCGACGCCGTCCAACTCGGCCACCCCGTCGTTGGTCATCTCCAGCACGGCGTTCCCCCCCTGGATCGTGATCGCGATCCGGCACCTGGTGGCGAAGCTGTGCCGCAGCACGTTGGTGGTGCCCTCGCGCACCACCCAGGCCAGCAGCGTGGCCGCCTCCTCAGGCACCTGATCACCCGGCTCCTTCAGCGTGCAGCGGACACCGCCCGCCTCCAGCACCGCGATCACCCCGCGCAGCTCGGCGGCGAGATCGACGGTCCGGTAGCCGCGCACCGCCGCGCGAATCTCCTTGAGCGCCTGCCGCGCCAAGGTCCTCACCTCCTCCATCTCCCCGGTGGAACGCCCGATGTCCACCCTCGACAGCTTGACGGCCACCTCGCTCTTGACCGCGATCGCGGTGAGGCTGTGCCCGACCAGGTCGTGCAGGTCACGGGAGAAACGGAGCCGCTCCTCGGTGACGGCCAGCCTGGCCTGCGCCTCCCTGCCCTCCTCGGCGGCCCTGACCACCTGCCAGAACCAGAGCTGGAACCGGTTCGTCCACGGCGCCACCACACTCACCACGAGGTAGATGATGAGGAGGGGGCGGGGATCGTCCGCGTACGGCGGCGCGAACACGTTGGCGAGATCGGCGACCGGTGACGTGAGAAGCGGGCCGACGACGGCCGCGGCGACGCAGGCGGCGATCGTGGCGGACCTGTTCAGCAGCAGCGCGGCACCCGACGCCCATGCCGGGGCGAGCAGCCCCCAGGACCAGAGATGGCCGTCCTGGGTCAGCATGAGGACCACCGCGACCATGGCCGAGGTGAGGATCGCGCCTCCGGCGGTGCTCCCCGCCACCGCCGCCTGAAGGATCCGCAGGGAGAGGACTGTGAAAACCACCAGGCCGGGCACCCCGACAAGCAGTGGGGTGAGCGGGAGCCGCCCGTCCACCTTCGCCAGCGCGCCCAGGGGACCGGCCCAGGCCATGACGATACCCATGCTCAAGGAGAGAACGGTCATCCGGCGGAGCCGCTGGAGGTGTGACCGCTTCCTCCCCCGGGGAAACGCGAAGGGGATGAGGCGTCCGAGACACCTCATCCCTTTCCGGCTAGTTTCGGATGACATTTCGTAATCAACGTTATCCGCGCCGAGGCTCCCAGCGGAACAGCCACCGGGCCAGCAGCCCCGCCACCGCGATCCAGGCCAGCAGCATCGCCAGTGAGGGCAGTGCGGCCGCCCACTGCCCAGCCGTGCTCAACGCCTCCCCACCGCCGGAGACGTGGTCCCCGCCCAGGAAAGCGGTGCGTACGATCTCCACGACCGGGGTCGCCGGGAGCAGGGCGGAGACGGTGCCCAGCGTGCCGGGCAGCGCGTCGGAGGGAAAGGCGATCGGGGCGCCGACGAGCACGATCAGGAGCACCGGAAGCACCGTGACCTGGGCGACCTCGGCGTTGGGCGTGATCCCCGAGAAAGCGGCGCCCAGCAGGCCGAACAGCAGGACCCCCAGGACCACGGCGGTCACGAGCAGCGGCACGTTGGCCACCGTGACGCCCTCGGACCGCTGGATCCAGACGGCCAGCAGCAGCACCTGGCCGAGATAGAGCACCAGCGCCCCGAGAGCACTGCCACCGAGGATCGCCAGACCGGACGGCTGGCCGGCGCGCAGCCTTTTGAGCACCAGTTCCTCACGCCGGGCGGTGAAGGAGTTCACCAGGTTGACGAAGACCGCGAAGACCAGCATCAACCCCGGCACCCCGGTCAGCACGAACAGCCTTCCGGCCACACCGTCGATCTCCGCGTCACCGACGGTCTGGGTGAACACCCAGGCCATCAGGAACGGCAGCAACAGTACGTTGAACAGGACCGTGGTGTTCCTGCCTATCAGGGTCAGGTCGAGCCTGGCGAGCCGTACCGCGTGCAGAACGTCGATCCTCATGACTACTTGACCTCTCCGGCGACTCGCATGAAGGCGTCTTCCAGGGTTCCGCGCCGTACGGCCAGCCGTTCCAGGCTCTCGCCCCGTACGTCGGCCCAGGCCAGGAGGTGCCGGACCGCCTCGTGCGCGCGGATCTCTGGCCGCCCGGCGGTCAGGGTGTAGGCGACCTCCGTGGCGCCGCCGTAGGTGAGCACGGGGGCCGCGCCGTCCAGCCGAGGGAGATCGTCGAAGCTCCAGGCGATGCCGGGAAGGCGGAAAGAGACCCGGTCACCGGCCCCGGCCACCACCTCCTCGACGGTGCCGTGCAGGTGGATCAGGCCCTCGTGCATGATGGCCAGCCTGTCGGCGAGACGCTCGGCCTCCTCCAGGTAGTGGGTGGTGAGCAGCACCGTGGTGCCCCCCACCCGCAGGTCCTCGATCACCTTCCAGGTGGCGCGGCGCGCCTCGGGGTCCATCCCGGTGGTCGGCTCGTCCAGGAAGAGCACCTCCGGCCGGGAGATCACTGCCAGCGCGAGGTCGAGCCTGCGCCGCTGGCCGCCGGAGAGCTGCCGGACCTTCGTCCTGGCCTTCCTCTCCAGCCCGGCCAACTCCAGCGCGCCCATGGTCTGCCGGTCCACGCCCCGAAAGCGCCCCAGCAGGCCGGAGCCCACCGGCGGCTCTGTGGTGCCGGAGAGGGTGACCGGCCGGCCCGCGTCCTCGCTCAGCCCCTTCCACAGGCCGACGGTCTCGGCAACCGTGAGGTCACCGATGAACCCTCCCTCCTGCAGCATGATCCCCACCCGGGGCCGCAGTCGGCGGCGCTGGCCGACCGGGTCGAGTCCAAGCACTCGGACGGTACCGCCGGTCGCGGCTCTGAACCCCTCCAGGACCTCCACGGTGGTGGTCTTGCCCGCGCCGTTCGTGCCGAGCAGGGCGAACAGCTCGCCCCTCGGAACGCTGAAGGAGACGCCGCGCACCGCCTCGAAGTCGCCGTACGCCTGCCGGAGCCCGCCGACCTCGATCACGTTGTCGAGGCCGGCGGTCGCGGCGCCGGGCGGATCCGTCACCTGTGGTGTTCTCATGGCGACAATCGTCGTCTTCCCGCGTTTGAGCAGGTAGTCGCCAATATCACTGGAAAAATATGATCTTTAAGATCTTTTAGATGACAAATGTCAACTACGGGCGGGGCGGCAGCGCGGGGCGGCGACGGGACGGCCGGGTGGAGGCGTCGGGCGGGGTCGCCGCCGGGCGCTCGTCCAGCGCGGCCAGCGCGAGCCGTACCGCCTCCTCGATCTGCGGATCCCTGCCCGCCGCCCAGTCGTCAGGGCTGATGTCGATCTCGACGTCCGGATCGACGCCGTAGTTCTCCACCCCCCAGCCGAGCCCCTCGAACCAGAAGGAGTACCTGGGCACGGTGATGTGCGACCCGTCGACCAGCCGGTGGCTGCCCTCGATGCCGATGACGCCACCCCAGGTGCGGGTGCCCACCACCGGCCCGAGCTTGTAGATCTTGAAGGCCGCGGTGACGATGTCGCCGTCGGATCCGGCGTTCTGGTTGGCGATCGCGACCAGCGGGCCGCGCGGCGCGTCCTCGGGATAGGTGATCGGCGTCATGCCCCTGGGCAGGTCCCAGCCGATGACCCGGCGGATCAGCCTCTCGATGACCAGCTCGGAGGTGTGGCCACCTCGATTGCCCCGTACGTCCACCACCAGCCCCTCGAAGGTCATCTCCCTGCGCAGGTCGCGGTGGAACTGCGCCCAGCCCTCGGCGACCATGTCCGGGATGTGCAGGTAGCCGAGACGGCCGCCGCCGAGCTCCCTGACCCGCGCCCGGCGCCCGGCCACCCAGTGCTGGTAGCGCAGGCGCCTGTCGTCGCCGAGCGGCGTGACGACCGCCCTCCGGCCACCGCCCAGGGTCAGCTCGACCGGCTTGTCCGCGGCGCCGACCAGCAGCCGGGCGGGACCCTCCGGTGGCACCGGACGGCCGTCGACCGCGAGCAGCGTCTCTCCCTCCATGACCGCCGCCCCGGGCCCGGCCAGCGGCGAGCGGGCGTGCACGTCGGAGGACTCGGCGGGCAACACCGTGTCCACCTGCCAGCGGCCGTCGGCTCCCCTGGAGAGATCGGCACCGAGCAAGCCGACCGGCTCCGAGGCCAGGTAACCCCAGGCCGCCGCGTCGACATAGGCGTGCGAGCTGCCCAGCTCCCCCACGACCTCCCAGAGCAGGTCGGCGAAGTCGTCGGCGGTGGCGACGCGGTCCACCAGCGGCCGGTACTCCTCCAGCACGGCCTCCCATTCGACGTCGGCCATGTCCTCGACCCAGAAGTCGGCGCGCATCCGGCGGCCCGCCTGGGCGTAGGCGTGCCGGCGCAGGGCCTGGGGATCTCCGGTGATCCGGATCCTGGACAGGTCGATGGTCGTCTCGTCGCCGTTCTTGACGCCCGGCTTGCCACTGGCCTGCCGGACCGTGAGCGTGCCCTTGTCACTGACGACGAGCTGCGTGCCGTCACCGCTCACCCGATACCAGTCGAGCTTGTCGACCACCTCCTCCCACTTGCGCTTGTCCAGGTCGTAACGGTCCAGCGCCGCCCGGGGCGCCTCACTCCCCACCTCGTCCCGGTCCTCGCCGAGTTCCCCCGCCAGCGGCTCGCGCAGCCAGACGAACCCGCCCTTGACCGCGCGCAGGTTCGAATACCGTCCCTCGGGGACCGGCACCCGCACGACCCTGGCGGAGATGCCGTCCAGGTCCACGGTGATCGCGGCCTCGTCCCGCTTGTCGTCGTCACCGGAGTCGGCGACGGGCCGCCCCGCGGAGCTGGGCGCGAACGGGGACGGCGTGGAGGCGGCCAGCGGCACCAGATAGGGCCGGTAGCCGAGCGGGAAGGACATGTCGAAGGAGTGCGCGTCATAGATCGGGTCGAAGCCACGCCGCGACAGGAACGCCAGGTGGTCCCCGGCGAACGCGGGCGAGATGTCCGCGAACCTGCCATCGGTGACATCGGTCACCGCCCGGTCGGCCACCCTGGCCAGCCTGATCCTGCGCAGATGCTCGCTGTCCGGGTGTGACCAGGCCAGCCAGCCGGAGTCCGGCGACCAGGCGAGGCCCTGGATCTCACCGGCGGCCCTCGCCAGCTCCACCACCTCGCCGGAGGCCACGTCCACCAGGAGCAGCCGCCCGTCCCTGGCGCTCACCGCGATCGTGTTCCCGTCGGGTGCGACGGCCAGGTCCGCGACCTCGCCCAGCTTGCCCGCAGCGATCCTGCGGCTCTCTCCGCCCCCTGCGGGGACGATCTCCAGTCCCTGGATCTCACCGTCGTCAAAGACCCACACCACCTGGTCGTCGCCGAGAAGGCGGGGCCGCCCCGCCGACAGGCCGGTGCTGAGCTGCCGTGCCGGGCCGTCCCGATGGGTCACCCAGTGCACCGTCCCCTGGACCTCCACCACGCTGGCCCGCCCGGTGGCGTCCACGGCCAGGTCGTGCAGCCGCCTGCCCGCGTTGACCTGGTAGGGCTGCCGCCCCCGCAGCGGGGAGCCTAGCGTGACGTCGAGCTTGCGGGCCTCGGCGTCAAGATCGTCCAGGAGGTAGAGGTCACCGGCGTTCTGGTAGACGATCCGCCTCCCGTCGGTGGTGGCGTGCCTGGCGTAGAAGGCCTCGTGGTCGGTGTGGCGGCGCAGGCCGGTGCCGTCCAGCTCGCAGGAGTAGAGGTTGCCGACGCCCTCGTGGTCGGAGAGGAAGGCGAGCCGTCCCCCGACGAGCATCGGATCGGCCAGCTGGCTGTTCAGATCGGTCAGGATCCGGGTGAAGTCCCCCTCTCCCCGCCGCACCCACAGCCGGCCCGCCGTACCGCCCCGGTAGCGTTTCCAGGTCGCCGGATCACGGGCGAGCGCCGCGGTGAGAAGTGCCACCGCGTCTTCCGTGACCGAGAGGTCGTTGACCGGACCGTACGGCAGCCGCTCGACTCCGTCGCCAAGCGCGTAGGCCCAGGTCTGCCAGAGGAACGGCTGGCCGGTCGCGCTGATCGCGAGGACCTCTCCCTCCGGTGTCCAGCCGCGCGCGCGGGTCCGCGCGTTCCCCCAGTAGGTCAGCCGCTCGGCGGATCCGGAGTCCAGATCCGCCAGGTAGATCTCGGGGGCGCCGTCGCGAACGCTGGTCCAGGCGACCTTGGTGCCGTCAGGTGAGAGACGGGGATGGCTCGCGGGAGCCCGGTCGGCGGAGAGGCGCCACGCCCGGCCGCCATCCGCCGGAGCCACCCAGACGTCGTCGTCCGCGACGAACGTCAGTGTCTCGTGGGAGAGGTGTGGGAATCGCAGGTAGAAACCAGAAACCATTAACAAATCATATTGTCGACTATCAGGTGAATCGGGGACAATTTTCGCCCCCCGATAAGCTGGACGGCATGACGCGAGCTGACAGAGACAACCCGGTGGTGCTCTCCAAGATCTACACCCGTACCGGGGACGACGGCACGACCGCGCTCGGCGACATGAGCCGTACCCGCAAGACCGACCCGCGCCTGGCCGCCTACGCGGACGTCGAGGAGGCCAACGCGGCGATCGGCGTGGCACTGGCCACGGGTTCCCTGGAGGCGGACGTCACCGCCGTTCTCACCCGGATCCAGAACGAGCTGTTCGACGTCGGGGCCGACCTCTGCACCCCGATCACGGAGAACCCCGAGTTCCCGCCGCTGCGGGTCGAGCCCTCCTACATCGAATGGCTTGAGGCGCGCTGTGACGAGTTCAACGAGCGCCTCAAGCCGCTGCGCAGCTTCATCCTGCCCGGCGGCACCCCGGCCGTGTCCTGGCTGCACGTCGCCAGGACCGTGGTCCGGCGGGCCGAGCGGACCGTCTGGTCGGCACTGGAGGCCCACGACGACGTCAACCCGCTGACCGCGAAGTACCTCAACCGGCTGAGCGACCTGATGTTCATCCTCTGCCGGGTGGCCGCAGGCGGCGACGAGATCCTCTGGAAGCCCGGCGGCACCCGCTGAGGGGCCCGCCGCCCGGTGACAGGGCGCGGAGGATCAGGCGACGTCGAGATGGGCGCTGGGCGGGGCGGACTCCAGCCAGGCCACGAAACCGGTCAGTGCGCGGTATCCCATGGCGAGTTCGAAGGCGCTCTGCCCGTTGCGGCACTCAAGCGCCGTCACCCCCTCGATGAACCCGAAGAACTCACCGGAGCCGACCTTACGACGGCCGGAAACGACAAGGCCGCGCCTCACGATGACGTGGCGCGGCCTTGGAAGCAGACCTATGAGTGGGATCCAGTTGAGGTGGCCGTCGGCATAGCGGGCCACTCCGACCCGCCACCCCCGCTCCCTCGACATGGGGCGCAGGCAACACAGCACCGACCCTCGGAAGCGGGTCAGTATGAGCACCCTGAGCGCCAGGAGGGCGACGAGCAGCCCCACCACGATGAGTACGTCCAGCACCACCATGTCTGCCCGCCCCCCAACAAACCCTTACCGCTAAGAAGCCGAATTTATCCGACTTCTTCTCCGGCCGCGCGCAGCCGGGCCCTGGCACGCTTGGCCTCGGCGGCGGCCTCGGCGGCCGCGTCCGCATCTTCCTGGCCGGACTCGACCGAGGCCTGAGCCCGCTCCAGCGCGCTTCTGGCCCGGGCGATGTCGATCTCGGAACCAAGCTCGGCGATCTCGGCCAGGATCGACACCTCGTCGTCGGCCACCGAGAGGAATCCTCCGTGGACTGCGGCGACGAGATCGGCCTCGCCGTCACCTCGCTTGATCTTCAGCAGCCCGCCCTCGACGAGAACGCCGAGCACGGGTGCGTGTTTAGGCATGATACCGATCTCGCCGTCGACGGTCTTGGCAATCACCATGTCGGCCTCGCCGGACCAGATCTCCCGCTCCGGGGAGACGACGCCTACTCGCAGCTTCGCCACTTTCTCTCCAGTTCCCTATCGAACCAGGTGCCGGTACGACCGCGTGACCGTACCGGCACCGAAGGCGACTAGCGGGCGAGTTCCTTGGCCTTGGCCACGGCCTGGTCGATGCCACCGACCATGAAGAACGCCTGCTCGGGCAGGTGGTCGTAGTCGCCGGCGCACAGACCCTTGAACGAGGCGATGGTCTCGTCCAGCGGCACGTTCTCTCCGGGCTGACCGGTGAACGCCTCGGCGGCGTACATCGGGTGGGACAGGAAGCGCTCGATGCGACGGGCCCGGTTGACGGTGACCTTGTCCTCTTCGGAGAGCTCGTCGATACCGAGGATCGCGATGATGTCCTGCAGTTCCTTGTACTTCTGCAGGATCCGCTTGGTCTCCTGAGCCACGCGGTAGTGCTCCTCGCCCACGATCAGCGGGTCGAGGATCCGCGAGGTGGAGTCGAGCGGGTCCACCGCGGGGTAGATGCCCTTCTCCGAGATCGGCCGCGAGAGCACAGTCTGCGCGTCGAGGTGCGCGAACGCGTTGTGCGGGGCCGGGTCGGTGATGTCGTCCGCGGGGACGTAGATCGCCTGCATGGAGGTGATCGAGTGACCGCGGGTCGAGGTGATGCGCTCCTGCAGAACACCCATCTCGTCGGCCAGGGTCGGCTGGTAACCCACCGCGGACGGCATGCGGCCGAGCAGGGTGGACACCTCGGAGCCGGCCTGGGTGAACCGGAAGATGTTGTCGATGAAGAGCAGCACGTCCTGCTTCTGCACGTCACGGAAGTACTCCGCCATGGTCAGCGCGGAGAGCGCGACGCGCAGACGGGTGCCCGGGGGCTCGTCCATCTGGCCGAAGACGAGCGCGGTGTCCTTGAGGACGTTCGCCTCCTCCATCTCCAGCCAGAGGTCGTTGCCCTCACGGGTACGCTCGCCGACACCGGCGAACACCGAGGTGCCACCGAAGTTGCGGGCGACCCGGCGGATCATCTCCTGGATCAGAACGGTCTTGCCCACGCCCGCGCCGCCGAACAGGCCGATCTTGCCACCCTGCACGTACGGGGTGAGCAGGTCGATGACCTTGATGCCGGTGGTCAGCATCTCGGTGCGCGACTCAAGGGTGTCGAAGGCGGGCGAGGGGCGGTGGATGCCCCAGCGCTCCTCGATCTTGAGCGACGCGGTGGGCACGTCCAGTGCCTCGCCGAGCGTGCTCCACACGTGGCCCTTGACGACGTCGCCGACCGGTACGGAGATGGCCGCGCCGGTGTCGGTCACCGCCGCGCCACGGGTCACACCGTCGGTGGGCTGCATGGAGATGGCCCGGACCAGGTTGTCACCCAGGTGCTGGGCGACCTCCAGGGTCAGCAGCCTGGTCTCCCCGCCGAGGGTGACCTCGGTGGTGAGCGCGTTGTAGATCTCGGGCATCGCCTCGACGGGGAACTCCACGTCGACGACGGGACCGGTGACCCGCGCGACGCGGCCCACGCCGGTCTCAACAGTCTGTGCAGTCATTTCACTCTTTCCCCGCTGCGGAGTCAGCCAGCGCGCTCGCGCCACCGACGATCTCGCTGATTTCCTGGGTGATCTCGGCCTGGCGAGCTTGGTTCATCTGCTGGGTGAACGTTCGGATGAGCTCGTTGGCGTTGTCGGTCGCCGACTTCATCGCCCGGCGACGCGACGCCTCTTCCGAGGCCGCCGACTGGAGCAGCGCGCTGAAGATGCGCGACTCCACATAGCGCGGCAGCAGCGTGTCGAGAACATCGGCCGCGCTGGGCTCGAACTCGAAGTACGGCAACGGCGTGCTGTCCACCGGCTCGACGGTCTCCTCGACCTCCAACGGCAGGATTCGCTTGATCACGACCTCCTGCGTCAGCATCGAGACGAACTGGGTCGAGACGATGTGGATCTCGTCCACCCCGTCCTCGGCCGAGAACGAGTCGATCAGCAC
The DNA here is from genome assembly GCF_040614275.1 of Streptosporangium sp. NPDC006013. NCBI lineage: Bacteria > Bacillati > Actinomycetota > Actinomycetes > Streptosporangiales > Streptosporangiaceae > Streptosporangium > Streptosporangium sp. NPDC006013. Next base: position 5,830 of record NZ_JBEXUE010000059.1, on the reverse strand, counting down.
GCCGGCGATCTCCTTGGCGTCCGAGTAGGAGGGCTTACGGGAGAACCCCGTCCACTGCCCGCTCATCTCGCGGCCACGGAAGCTGTGCCAGGCGACACCCTTGCGGCCGGTCACGAAGGGCACGGGCTCGATGCCCCTGTCCTTCAGCAGACCGCCGAGGGCCTCGGCCTCACGCAGGATGTTCGCGTTGAAGCCGCCGCAGAAGCCGCTGTCGCTGGTGACGATGAGCACGGCGGCCCTGGCCGGCCGCTCCTTCTCCACGGTCAGCGGGTGGTCGACGCTGGCGGTGTTGCTGACGACGCCCGTCACGGCGCGAGTGATCTCGCGCTCGTACGGCACCGCCGCCTGCATCCGCAACTGCGCCTTCACGATACGCGATGAAGCGATGAGCTCCTGGGCGCGCGTGATCTTCGCCGTTGACTTGACCGACTTGATCCGCCGCCGCAGCAGTCTTAGCTGGGCACCCATCGGCTACTTCTTCTCAGCCGTACGGACGCGCTTGGTGATCTTTTCCTGGCCGACCTCTTCGGCGCCGAGCGCCTCGACCGGCTCCTCGTTGACCAGCAGCTCGCCCGCGGCGGTCTCGAAGGTCTTCTTGAACGCGGTGACGGCGTCCTTGAGAGCGGTGACCGTGTCCTCGGACAGGGCCTTGGTCTCTCGGATGCTGTCGAAGATGCCCTTCTTCTCTCGGCCGATGTAGTCCAGGAACTCCGCCTCGAAACGGCGGATGTCCTCGACCGGGACCTCGTCGAGCTCACCGGTGGTGCCGGCCCAGATGGAGACGACCTCGTGCTCGACCGGGAAGGGGCTGTACTGCGGCTGCTTGAGCAGCTCGACCAGGCGCTGACCGCGCTCCAGCTGAGCCTTGGACGCCGCGTCCAGGTCGGAGGCGAAGGAGGCGAAGGCCTCCAGGTCACGGTACTGGGAGAGCGACAGGCGCAGCGTGCCGGCGACCGACTTCATCGCCTTGGTCTGGGCCGAGCCGCCGACTCGGGAAACCGAGACACCGACGTTGATGGCGGGACGGACACCGGCGTTGAACAGGTCCGTCTCCAGGAAGACCTGGCCGTCGGTGATGGAGATGACGTTGGTCGGGATGAACGCCGAGACGTCGTTGCCCTTCGTCTCGATGATCGGCAGACCGGTCATCGAGCCGGAACCCATCTCCTTCGACAGCTTCGCGCAACGCTCCAGGAGGCGGGAGTGCAGGTAGAAGACGTCACCGGGGTAGGCCTCGCGGCCCGGCGGGCGACGGAGCAGCAGGGAGACCGCGCGGTAGGCGTCGGCCTGCTTGGTCAGGTCGTCGAAAACGATGAGAACGTGCTTGCCCTGGTACATCCAGTGCTGGCCGATGGCCGAACCGGTGTAGGGGGCGAGGTACTTGTAACCGGCCGGGTCGGACGCCGGAGAGGCGACGATGGTGGTGTACTCCAGCGCGCCCGCCTCCTCAAGGCGAGCCTTGACCTGGGCGATCGTGGAACCCTTCTGGCCGACCGCGACGTAGACGCAGCGGACCTGCTTGTCCGGGTCGCCGGAGAGCCAGTTCTCCCGCTGGTTGAGGATGGTGTCCACGGCGATCGCGGTCTTGCCGGTGCCACGGTCACCGATGATCAGCTGGCGCTGGCCACGGCCGATCGCGGTCATCGCGTCGATCGCCTTGATGCCGGTGGCGAGGGGCTCCTTCACCGGCTGGCGCTGCACGACGGAAGGCGCCTGAACCTCGAGGGGACGAACACCCTCGGACTCGATGGCACCCTTGCCGTCCAGCGGAATGCCCAGCGGGTCGACCACTCGGCCGAGGAAGCCGTCGCCGACCGGCACGGACAGGACCTCGCCCGTCCGGCGGACCGACTGGCCCTCCTCGATCTTGCTGAAGTCGCCCAGAACAACGACACCGATCTCCCGGACGTCCAGGTTCAGTGCCAGGCCACGCGTGCCGTCCTCGAACTCAAGCAGCTCGTTCGCCATCGCCGAGGGAAGGCCGGAGACATGGGCGATACCGTCGCCGCAGTCGACGACGGTCCCGATCTCCTCACGCGCGGCGCCTTCCGGCTCGTACGCCTGGACGAAGCGCTCAAGTGCGTCCCGGATCTCGTCCGGCCGGATCGTAAGCTCCGCCATCTCTCTTCAGTCTCCCTATTCGCCTAGCCGGCCAACCGGCGGCGGACTTCTTCGATTCGTCCCGCGATGGTGGTGTCGATGAGATCGTCCCCGATGTGCACCGAGAACCCTCCCAGCACCCGCGGATCCACCTCGACGTTCAGATGAACGTCGCGGCCGTACGAGGTGCGCAGCCACGTGGCGAGACGCTGCTTCTGCTCCTCTGAGAGCACGATGGCGCTCCGCACCACCGCGACGAGGCGCTGCCGCTGGGCGGCGACCAGCTTTCCGAACTCCTCAAGGCCACTGTCCAGGCTACGTCCTCGCGGGTGTACCACGAGCTGCGTGACCAGGCGGAGAGTGGTGGGGGCGACCTTGTCGGCGAGCAGGGAGCCCAGCAGTTCCCGCTTGGCCTGCTCCGGTGCCGCCGTGGAGGTCAGGGTCCGGTGCAGTTCCAGGTTCGAGGCGACGATGCGCCCGAACCTGAACAGCTCGTCCTCGACATCGTCGAGCCTGCCCTGTGCCTCGGCCTCCGCGGAGGCCGCGATGACACCGAGACGCTCAAGGGCGTCGGCCAGGTCTCCGGAACGGGCCCACCGCGCGGACACGGCCGCGGCGACCGTCTCCAGCGCGGCATCGCTGACCTTGCCCTCCAGCAGCACCCGTATGACCTGCGCCTTCTGGGCCGCGGGCCGGGCGGGGTCGGAGAGGTTGCGGCGGAGCCCGTGCTCACGGTCGAACAGGTCGGCGACCGAGAAGAGCTCGTCGGCCAGCGTGCCGAGGTCGGCGCTTCCCGCGACGGCGTTGAAGCGCTCTTCGACCTCGGCCAGCGAAGCCCTGCTCAGACCTCTCATCAGCGGACCGCCGCGCTGCTCGACTCGAGCTCCTCGAGGAACCGGTCCACGGTGCGGCGCTGGCGCGCCTCGTCCTCAAGGGATTCGCCGACGATACGACCGGCCAGATCGATCGACAGACGACCGAGCTCCGCACGGAGCTGGGCGAACGCCTGCTGACGGTCGGCCTCGATCTGCAGGTGCGCGGCCTCGACGAGACGGCGGGCCTCGGCCTGCGCCTCCTCGCGGAGCTCGGCCTTGATCTGCGCACCCTGCTCGCGAGCTTCCTCACGGAGGCGGGAAGCCTCGTGACGAGCCTCGGCGAGCTGGTCCTTGTACTGCTTGAGCAGCGCCTGGGCCTCGGTCTGGGCGTCCTCGGCTCGCTTGATGCCGCCTTCGATCGCATCGGTCCGCTCGGCCAGGGTCTTCTGGATTCGCGGGGTGAGGATCTTACCGACGACGAAGAGGACGACGAAGAACGCGAAACCGCCGACGACCAGCTCGTAGAGGTGCGGCATGATCGGGCTGGTGGTGCCCTCGGCCGCCAGGAGCTTAGCTGCGGTAGTCATCGATGCAGCCTTCCGTCAGAGGTGTTTTCGATCAGCCGTAGATGAACGGCGCGACAAGACCGATCAGCGCCAGCGCCTCGACGAGCACGAAGCCCAGCAGCATGTTCTGGCGGATCAGGCCGTAGGTCTCGGGCTGGCGGGCGATGGCCTGCAGACCGTTACCGAAGATGAGACCGACACCGATGCCGGGGCCGAGCGTGGCGAGTCCGTAACCGATGGAGCCGATGTTGCCGGAGACCTCAGCGAGGATGCTCATTGCTGTTTCCTTTACAAGATGGCCGGTGAACGGGTCTCACCGGTCTGAACTGGAGAAGAAGGGTCTTAGTGCTCGGCGTGCAGCGAGCCGCCGATGTACATCGCGGCGAGCAGCGCGAACAGGAAGGCCTGCAGGAACTGGATGAACATCTCGAACCCGGTCATCGCGATCGTCATGATGACGCCGACCACACCGACCGGGGCGCCGAGCGGCGTGAGCTGCTCGAAGAGGAACCAGAAACCGACGGCGCTGAAGAAGGCCAGGATGATGTGGCCCGCGAACATGTTGGCGAAGAGTCGCACCGCGTGGGTGAACGGCGCCACGATCATGTTGGAGAGGAACTCGATCGGCGCGAGCAGCAGGTAGATCGGCTTGGGCAGGCCGGGGGGGAACATCATGTTCTTGAAGTAGCCGAGCCCTCCCTGGTGCTTCATACCCAGGTAGATCTTCAGCACGTAGACGCTGATCGCCAGGGCGATCGGGAAGCCGATGTGCGAGACGACCGGGAACTGGAGGAAGGGGATGACCCCCATCAGGTTCCAGATCCAGACCAGGAAGAACAGGCTCAGCAGCAGGCCCATCCAGCGGTCGGCGTCCTTGCCCAGAAAGGGACGGGCGACCTGGTCGCGGACGAACATGTAGGCGTACTCACCGATGTTCTGGATGCCCCGGGGCACCAGCTTCGGGTTGGCGAAGGCCGACCAGCAGAAGGCTATGACCACGAGCGAGCTCAGCAGGGCGAGCAGCACCGGCTTGGTGAACCAGGTGACGCCGGGAATGATCGGGGGGAGATCGAACAGCTCAAGCCCCGGGGCCTTGAACTCGTCGGCGGCGAGGACCGTCAGCGCCTTCACGCGGCGTTCCCTTCAACGTGGTAGTGGATCAAGACTGCTTCCTCAGCGAAGCGACCGCCGCGCGAGGTCAGCGACCGTATTTCCGGTAGACCAGGTAGATGGCGAGAACGGCACCGACGATCACTCCGATCGGTGTGAACACGGCCACGCCAGTCCAACGGCTCAGCAACCAACCGCCGCCGCCGTACAGGATGATCCCGGAGAGAATGTAGCTGGGAACCGACCAGGCAGCGTTGGCGAAGTCGCGGCCATCGCTCTCGGGCCTGCGTTCTTGTTCGCTCATTGCGGGCATGACAATAGCAGCCGGGGAGATGACTAGTCATATCGGGTCCCGCCGCCCGGTCATGATACGCCTCATCGGGGGCCGCCCTGTCCGGGGACAGCGGCGCCCGGGTCGACGTAGAGCATCTTCGTCTTCACGAAGCCCCGCATCTCGCCGGCCGTCCAGACGACGGTGCAGATGATCGCCGACCAGCCGAAGGCACGCGGCTCGAACGCCGTGGCGCTCTCGAACATCTTGAGGAGCGCCATGATGATCAGGACCTTCACCGCGTAGGTGGCGATCGCGGTGACCATCATCACAACGGGAGAGACCCGGCTCGCGGAGGAGACCGCGACCAGGCTGACCGTAAAGAAGACCGCCACCACCAGGAGGCCGATCGTGGCCCCCAGGGCCCCTTTGGCACCGGAGAGCAGAGCCGCCGTGAGGATGACGACCGCACCCGCGGCGGCGGTGGGTATCACGGCCCCTTTGAGGACGCGCACGTCATTGGCCTGCATCGGCACTCCCAGTGACTGTTATCAAGCGAGCGATTGCTACCTCGAAGATCCAGCTGAACCATGGATCCGTTAGTGAAAGCTATCACAAGCTCATGGAAGAGCGCCTTTACCTGCCGTTTCAAGTGAACGATCAAGAAGCTGACGTGGACCGCTCAACGCCGCGTCTCAGGGTTTGAGAAACCTTGGCGGGGAGCGGTGAGTGACAGGTCGGGCAGCGCCGAGAGCGTGGCGGTGCCGTCGCCGTCGTCGCCGCTGACGGCCGGACGGGGCCCCGGCGTCTCCGAGGGGTAGGGGTGGGGCCGGACCCGGGCCTGCGGCTCGCCCGGCCACACCTGCCGCCCCGGCTCCTCGGTGGGACCGCTGAATCCCGTGGGAGCCGCGGCGCGGACGGCAGGCCGCCCAGCGTCGAGGAGACACTGGGGCAGCTCTGCGAGAGGC
>NZ_JBEXUE010000058.1:0-32117 GCF_040614275.1 Streptosporangium sp. NPDC006013 | reverse complement strand
GTTGAGGCGTCCGTCGGGCAGGCACAGATCGACGGGGGCGGTGATCTCCCGCTCGTGCACCGCGGGTGTGGCCATGCCGAAGGCCGCTGCCGGGCAGGACCGCCCGGAGCTGCAGAAGGCCATCCAGGAGTTCGTCGATGCCGGTTACGCCGGGGTGCAGATGCGCGTGAACGATCAGCGGGGCGAGTGGGTCGGCAGCGCCGGGGTGCGCAAGCTGGGCCAGAGCGCCAAACCGCCGACCAACGGCCACTTCCGGATCGGCAGCACTACCAAGACCTTCACCGCGACCCTGGTGCTGCAACTGGTGGCCGACGGCGAGATCGGGCTGGACACCCCGGTGGCCGACTACCTGCCCAGGTTCAAGCTGGACCGGCAGATCACGGTGCGGATGCTGCTGCAGCACACCAGCGGGTTGTTCAACTTCACCGGCGAGTACTACGACGACGGGACGATCGTGCCGGGGATCCCCTGGGCGGGCCGGGAGTGGGTGGACAAGCGGTTCCACACCTACCAGGACGAGGAACTGGTACGGCTGGCGTTGTCCAAGCCGGCGAAGTTCGCGCCGGGGACGAACTGGAGCTACGCCAACACCAACTACGTGCTGGCCAAGCTGCTGATCGAGAAGGTCACCGGCCACTCCTACGCCACGGAGATGAAGCGGCGGATCCTGGGGCCGCTCAAGATGCGGCGCACTGTGGTGCCGGGCACCTCGCCGGAGATGCCCAGGCCATACGCCCACGCCTACTACCGGTATGAGGACGCCGGTCAGTGGAAGACGATCGACGTCACCCGCCAGAACCCCTCCTGGATCTCCGCCGCAGGTGAGATGATCTCGACCACCGAGGATCTTCAGACGTTCTTCTCCGCGCTGCAGGGCGGCAAGCTCCTGCCGGCCCCGCTGCTGGCCGAGATGCGCAAGCCGCACCCCAAGAGCAGCGGCCTCTTCGGCAGCTACGGCCTCGGGCTGTACGTGCAGGACCTGGGCCCGGGCTGCGTCGGCACCGTCTTCAACCACAACGGCAGCAGCAATGGCTACGGGGCGCTGATCTACAGCACGCCCGACGGCAAGAAGACCATGGCCGCCTCGATCACCACCGGGGACGCCGCAGTCGACCCAGCGCAGGCGTTCCCGAAGGCGCTGGACAAGCTCCTCAAGGAGGTGTTCTGCGGCGGGAAGGCCGCGGGCTGACGGGGCCGAGCCGGCCAGGCATTCCACCCCGACTCCCGCCCCCTGACGGTCGGCGATCCTGCCGGTCGCCGGGGATAGGGCGGGGAAGTAGAGCCGGATCATGAGCGCCGCAGGTTGTCCGCGACTTCTGGACCATGCTCTACCAGACGATCGACGACTGACACCGCGCCCGCGCCTGGTACGCCCGCCCTCAACCCGCGACACCCGACGGTCAGCCCCTGGCGGCCGAACCGTCGACGTTTCCGCGAGGGTGTGGTCGTGGCCCTGTTCGCCTGAGGTCGGCTCGCCCGCCCGGCGGCACAGCCGCGACGGCCAGGCCAAGCAGTGCCGGGCGCGAAAGGCCGGGCAGGTGACCAAGGCCAAACGCATCGGCGGCAGAGCTCACTACCAGGGTCAGCCAAGCTTCGCCGCGCTCAGCGCAGGAGATCAAATGGGCCTTGATCGTTGTTCGGCCTTCTCGATCTCACGTGCCCGTTGCGGCCCGATGGCTTCTTCATGCGGTCAAAGAGGTCCGAGATCGATCAGATTGACAGCGGACGACGGTAGCGGACCTTGGTGATGAGGAACCCGTCACTCCGGTCCTCGACCATGCCACCGTCCTTACTCCAGCCCTGCCCTCGATAAAAGTCCTGGGCCCTGTCATTGCCTTCGAGCACCCACAGGGTGGCCTCGGCATAGCCGGCTCGGGCCAGATTGTCGACGACTTCCGCCATCAGCGCCTTGCCGATCCCTGTGCCCCAGACCTCGGGCAGCGTGTAGATCGATCCGATCATGCCTACGGCCGTCGGGTCGTCATCGGCGTCATCGGTGGGATAGAAGCGTGAGTAGCCCACGACCCTGTCGGCTTTCTCGGCCACCAGCGCGCCTGACAAGGGCCACTGAGATTCGGCGAGGACGTTCGCCCACGTTTTCTGGAAGGCCTCGGTGTCCAGGTTCGCCAGGTACTCCCCGGGCATGAGTCCGTGGAAGGCCGCCCGCCATGACGCGGCCTGGATCACGCCAAGGGGCGCAGCGTCCAGCGGAACCGCCTGTCGAACTCGCCGCGTCACGATTTCCACTCCGATAGGTCGGGTTGCCTACGTCCGGGCGAACGTACAGCGGCTCCGTACGAGCGCCAAATCGTATCCCGTCGCCTTGGGGATACTGCACCGGTTTTTCTGTCGGGTGGCTAGCCAAGCAGTTGACCGAGCAAGACCTATGGGAAGAGCTACTGGCATGATCGTCGGGCCATTAAGGGGGTAAACAGCGGTCACTCACGGACGGTCCGCCGCCCAGGTCCAGGCCGTTACGGCTTAAGGTCGGGCCGATTCGCAAGCAGGATGTCAGGAGTTCGAATCTCCTAGGCTCCACTCATGCGTTAGCCCAGGTAAGGGATGGTTTCCCCGACCTGGGCTTTGATCGTTATTCGGCCTTCTGCGGCTTCCGTCGCTGCCCGATGCCTTGTTGAGCCGTTCCGCCACCTGCAGCTGACGGTCGTTGGAGCCGCGCTGATGGACCATCGCCGCGGGAGTGCTGGCGGCACGGTGGGATTCGTTGATCACGTAGGCCGAGAACGCCATCAAGCCGACTGTGTCGCGTGTCACACCGATCGCATGTCACGTACAGGCAGGCAGCTTGCATCTCGTGATCGTCAGCACGACGAGAAAGGCGCAAACGATGAGCACACAGCACGGCATGGCGGCCACGCACCGCGTTCTGATTCTGGGGGCGGGGTACGCGGGCATGTCCGCAGCGATCCAGCTCGCCGCTCGGGACAAGCGGCGCAAGGACGTGCAGGTAACGCTGGTGAATGCCCAAGAGCGGTTCACCGAGCGGCTGCGGCTGCACATGACGGCGACCGGGCAGCAACTCGCCGAAATGAGCATCCCGGAGCTGCTTGAGGGCACGAGGGCGGAGTTTGTGCGTGGCTGGGTGACGGCCGTGGACGCGAACGCGAAGACTGTGTGCATCGACGACAACCGGGTGCTGCACTACGACACACTGGTGTACGGGCTGGGCGGCATGGCCGACACGGAGGCGGTGCCCGGTGTTGAGGAGCACGCGTACACACTCAACAGCGCCCAGGACGCCGAGTTGCTGGCCGACCGACTGGCTCGGCTCGGCCGCGGCACAGTCGTGGTCGGTGGCAGCGGGTTGACCGGCATCGAGTCGGCCGCGGAGATCGCCGAGCAGCACCCAGAGCTGAACGTCGTGCTTCTGGGCCGGCAGGAACCCGGTGCGGCCATGAACCCCAAGGCCAAGGCGTATCTGCAGGCCGCGCTCGAGCGCCTGGATATCCGCGTGCGCAGCGGGATCGAGGTGGTGAAGGTGCTGCCCGATTCGGTCGATCTGGCGGGTGGGGAGAGCATTGCCGCCGATGTCGTCCTGTGGACGAGCGGTACGCGGGTGTCGCCGCTGGCGGCCGCCGCGGGTCTGACCGTCGACGAGCGCGGCCGCATCGTCACCGACGCCGCGCTGCGGTCGGTGTCGCACCCGGATGTGTACGCTGTGGGTGACGCGGCCGCGATCCACCAGGGCTACGGCGTCATGCACGGCACCTGCCAGGGCGGCATGCCGACCGGTGTGCATGCCGCGGTGTCGATCGTCCGTGCGCTGAACGGCAAACAGCCCAAGCCGTTCCGCTTCGGCTACTACCACACACCGGTGAGCCTGGGACGGCATGACGCGGTCGTTCAGTTCACCCACCCCGACGACAGCCCTCGACGGGTGTATCTGACCGGTCGCATGGCAGCACGGTATAAGGAGACAGTGACTGCTTCGCCGTGGCCGACCTACGGCCGCATGAAGAAGATGCCCGCCTCGGGCGCGTTCTGGCCCCGCGGCGGCCGCTTCACTCGTATCCGGGGGGTGCGGTGACGCACCCGTCCCCGGATCACGACCAGCAGGTGTTCAACCAGCATCGCAACCTGCTGTTCTCAGTGGCCTACCGCATTCTCGGCACCGTGGCAGACGCCGAGGATGCGGTCCAGGAGGCCTGGATTAAATGGTCGGCCACCGGCCGCTCGCAGGTGGCCGACCCCAAGGCATATCTGGCGCGGATCGTGTCGAATCTGGCGCTGGAACGGCTGCGGTCGACCAGGCACCAGCGCGAGACATATGTGGGGCCGTGGCTGCCAGAGCCCATTCTCACCAGTGGCGACACCGCCGACGACATCACGAACGCCGAGTCGGTATCGATGGCGATGCTGGTGGTGCTGGAAACGCTGAGCCCGCTCGAGCGCGCGGTGTTCGTGCTGAGGGAGGTCTTCGACTTCAGCCATGCCGAAATCGCGGAGGCGGTGGAGCGTTCCGAGGCCGCGGTGCGCCAGGCGGCGCATCGTGCTCGCGAGCATGTACGGGCCCGGCGGCCACGCTTTACCGCGGACCGGTCGCGGCAGCGCGACGCCACCGGTCGGTTCCTTGCCGCCGCGACCGGTGGTGACATCAACACCCTTATGGAACTGCTGTCCCCGGACGTCACACTGTGGACCGACGGCGGCGGCAAGGTCCGCCAGGCATTGCGTCCGGTCGTGGGCGCACAAACGGTGGCCGCCTGGTTCGCGGCCATCGGCGAGGTCACCTACCAGGGCGTCGAGCCTGCCGACATGAATGCCGAACTGGTCGAGATCAACGGCGGCCCGGGCATGGTGTTCATCGGCTCGGGTCGTGTCATCGCCACTGTCACCTTCGACTTCGACGCTGACGGCCGCATCACCGCCATCCACAACGTCGCCAACCCCGACAAACTCCAGGCTATTGCCGACAGAACCACTCGCGACGTCGGCACGCCCTGAGATCTGCGCGGGATCCCCCTCGGCACCGCTGGCCGGCTGCCAACATATGAGCGGCCTGGCCGACTTGATCCCGCCGTCCATGAGCGGACCCGGGACAGGGCGGTCGTGAGCGTGATCGTCGGGCCATTAGCGGGCCATTAAGGGCGGTCAACAGGGGGCAGTCACGGTCACTCGCGGGGAGGTCGCCGCCCGGCTTGCGGCCCGTACGGCCGGAGATCGGACCGATTTGCAAGCAGTGTCAACGACGAAGATTCAGACGTCGTTGACACATTGACCCCGTTCGCAGAACTTCATCCAATGACCTTGGGGTCTCGACTTCCGGTACGGAACGCAGCACCGGCGAGGTATCCGCCGCGGTCCGAGCTCGCGGCCTACGTGACGCTGATGAACGCGAGAAACCTGATCGTCGGCTCACTACACTTGCCGGCCATGACGGCGATGGAGGAATTGATCCGCTTTGTGTCGCCGCCCACGGAACCGGTCGACGCGCACGGCGACTGGAGTGAGGTCGAGGCCACCCTTGGGCTTGGGCTGCCCGCTGACTTCAAGACGCTCATCGAGCAATATGGGCACGGCCAGTTTGTTGACTTCATCACGCCGCTGACTCCGTTTGGCGCTCACGACCTGCTGGTTCAGTACGCACAGCGGCTGCTGGATAGAGAGCGGTCTTTCCGTGAGAAGTATCCCGACGAATGCCCGTACCCGTTCTATCCGGAACCCGGTGGGCTGCTGGAGTGGGCCGACACCGACAACGGTGACTCGCTTTGCTGGCTGACCGACGGAGAACCGGACAGTTGGAGGGTCGTGGTCTGGAACTCGCGCAACGTCTGCTACGACGCACATGACGTCGGCGCGGTGGAGTTCCTCCACGGCTGGTTGAGCGGACGGATCACCACGACGATATTGCCCGATGAGGTCGAGGCGTCGCCGTGGTTCGAGCCGTTTCGCGAGCGCGAACACGTTTACATCAAGCTGTCCGAAGGCGAGTTGCCCTACCTTGAGCGGCTACGGATTCTCCGTGACGCGCTCGCGCCCACGGCCGACCGGGGCGCGAACGATGATGGAGACGACTGTCGACAAGACCATTTCGCAGCCACGGACCTTGGCTGGTTGCTGACCTACGAGACGGCCTACGGTCACCAGATCCGGGTTGCCTTCCCGGCTGAAGACGAAGGGCGGGCGCGCGTCACACTGTTCGATGCCGTCCGCCGCATGGGTTGCCAGGTGCTGTCGACGACGACGCACCGCGGAGAGCCTGTCTGGCCCTAGCAACAAGTACTCGGTACCGGCTCGGCTGATCGGACGCCAGGTCCGGGTCCTGCTGCTGCACCGTCACATGGACGGTGAGCATGTCATCGCCGGCCTGGCCGCCGCGCTGCGAGCCGGGGCGCTGACCGCCGACGCCGTCGCGCTGGAGTCCCGCTTGGACCAGGGCGATGGGAACCTGCGGCAGTTCTGGAGTGAACCGGGGTATGCCCAGGTCGTCTTGTTCAGTGGCGGCGTAGCCGAGGTTCAGGACCGGGTCATCGAGGCAGGTGGCTCGGCCTGGTGCGGAGAAATCGGCCAGGATCTCATCGAGTTGCTGCTGGTCGATCTCCACGGGGGCTCCCGTCTGTCGGAGTCGGCGCCGGCATCGACCGCACTGACCACAGTCTGAATCCCGGTACGGGTCGTCGGTCAGCCGCGTGTGTCGAGCGGGACGTGCACCGAGAGGTGCGCGGACAGGGCGCGGAGGAAGTCCGGGGCGTCGAAGACCGCGCCCGCGGAAGCGACGCCGATGGTCCTGGTCCGGCCGGTGAGAATGCGGTCGACGGCCTCCACCGCGAGTGGCGCGCTGATGGCGTAGATGTCCTGACCGGCGGCGACCACGCGGCGTTCCGCGCCGCCCGAGCGGACCAGGACGTCGACGACGAAGGTCTGCGCGGATCGGCCGAGCTCGTCGACGGTGGCCGGTGCCGAGGCGTCAGGAGCGGACAGGTCCGCGGCCGCCTTGGCGGTCATGTAGGTGCGTACCTCCGGGACGGCCAGATGACTGGGAACGGTGACGACGTCGGCCATGGTGAACTCTCCGATGACGCTCTGGGGGCCGAGCGGAGCCGGGAAGGGCCACTCCAGGGTCGGCAGAGCATCGTCGTGGTGTTCCAGCCGTCCGCCGGTGTAGCGGACACGGCGGCCACCCCGCCGCTGCCCCGAGACCGCGCCCGAAGCGAGTGTTCCGGCCGTGGGGTGCCAACTGCTCAGGCCGTAGGCGATGTGTGCCTCGTCCGCAGCCGTCCAGTCGCCCATCGCGGTGGTGACCAGCAGGTCGCCGAGGCCGCCGTAGAAGGCCATCGCCGGGACCACCACGGTGCCCGCGGCGCGGGCACGCTCCGCGAAGTGCGTGAACGTGTCAAGGTTCGCCTCGATCTCGGCCGCCACGTCGACATATGGGATGCCGGCCCGCAGCGCGGCCTCGACCAGCGGGGCGGCGGTCGTGGCGAAGGGCCCGGCGCAGTTGATCACGGCGGCCGCGCCGTTCAGCGCGCGGTCGAGCGAGGCCGGATCGTCGACCGACGCCTGCCGCGCCTCGAGCCCCGGCTGGGCCTGCGCCAGCGCCAGCAGCTTGTCCTGGTCGCGGCCGAGGAGCAGCGGGACATATCCGCGCTCGCGCAACTCCGTGACCACGAACCGCCCGGTGTGCCCGTAGGCGCCGAACACCGCCACGTTCCGTCCCGATTCCATGCCTGCTCCCATGTGCTCGAAGTGATCCACTGCGGAAATCCTGTCCCCATCGGCCTATCGGGGCCAGTGTCCGGAACGACATGACCCGTACAATTCCCGACATGAGTCCTGTTCCGCGCTCTGTCGCGGTCGCCGCTACCGACGGGATGCTGCACTTCGAGCTGGCCCTGGCCTACGAGGTGTTCGGCTCCGCCCCGGCCGCCCTGCCAGGCCCCTGGTACGACGTCAGGGTGTGCGGCACGCACGCCGCCCGGGTCGGCCGGTTCCTGCTGGAGCCGGACTGCGGGCTCGACCGGCTGGCGCACGCCGACACCGTGATCGTCCCCGCCTTGGCGGACGTCGACGAGGACCCGCCGGCCGACCTGGTCGAGGCGGTGCGCGTGGCCCACGAGTCGGGCGCGCGGGTGGTCTCCCTGTGCACGGGCGTGTTCGTGCTCGCCGCCGCCGGCCTGCTGGACGGGCTGCGCGCGACGACGCACTGGGCCCACACCGAGGAACTGGCGGCGCGCTATCCACGGGTGCAGGTCGACCCGGATGTGCTGTACGTCGACAACGGCAGCGTGCTCACGTCCGCGGGCAAGGCCGCGGCGATGGACCTGTGCCTGCATCTGGTCCGCCGCGACCACGGCCCGGCGGTCGCCAACGTGGTCGCCCGCCGCCTGGTCGTGCCGCCTCACCGGGCCGGTGGCCAGGCTCAGTTCGTCACCACACCGGTGCCCGCCCAGGACGGCCATCCCCTGGCCGAGCTGCTCACCTGGGTGATGCGGCGGCTGGACCAGCCGCTCACCGTGGAGGACCTGGCCCGCCAGGCGAACATGAGCTCGCGCCACCTGGCCCGCCACTTCCGCTCGGTAACCGGCACCACCCCGCTGCAGTGGCTGCTGACGCAGCGGATCCGCCGCGCGCAGGAACTGCTGGAGGCCACGGACGACAGCGTCGAGGCCATCGCCTCGGCCGCGGGCATGGGCACGGCGACGACACTGCGCCGCCACTTCCACCGCACGATCGGCGTACCACCGGACGCCTACCGCCGGACCTTCCGAGCGTGAGGCCTATGGTCCTTGGCGTACCGCCACGTCCCAACACGACCGAGGCCCTCAGGAGGAGCGTCCCGCGTAGTAGCGCCGCGACTTGTCGCGACTGCCGCAGGTGGTCATGCTGCACCACCGGCGGCGACGATTCTTGCTGACGTCCAGGAACAACCAGTAGCACGACGGACACTCACCGAGCCGATCCAGTGGCCCGTGGGTGAGCAGCTCGACCGCCGAAGCCGCGACCTCCCAGAGCAGGGTCCGCACCGTACGCGGCGCCCCCCACGAGAGCCGGAAGTTCCCGCCGGCCTCCTCCAGTCGGCCATGGGCGATGCCGTCACCGTGCAGCGCGACGATGACATCAAGATCCGGCTGCGGCGCCCGCCCCCCCTGCGTGAGCGGCTGAAACACCCGGAACACCGCCTCGCGTAGCTCGCGGGCATCCGGCAGGGCCGCTGCGAGCCCGTCCGGTTCCTCGATCGGATGCCCCGCCGCCGCGGCCCAGGTCACAGCCCCCTCCGGGGTACCCAGCCAGTCTCGCCGAGCCACCGGACGGTCGTTGACCGTGTTGGCGAAGTCCAGGCACAGCGCGTTCCCAACCAACTCGATGGCAGTCACGGCATCGAGTATCTCACCGATCAAACCCTGTTGACAGGTTGGGTGGTACGGGGCACGCTATGACCGATCAAATGTATTTGAAGGGTAAGAAATGCGCCTCCTCCCCCTGTCGCTGGGCCGGCCGTTCAACGCGCTGTGGTTCGGCACCGGTGCCGCGAACCTCGGCGACGGCATGGCGCTGTTCGTTCTGCCACTGCTCGCCATCGCCGCCGACGCCTCGCCCGGCGGGGTGGCGGCCGTGACGGTGGCGCTCACCCTGGCATGGCCGGTCTTCGGCCTGCACGCCGGCTGGATCGTCGACCGGGTCGACCGCCGGATGCTGCTGAGCGGCGTCAACCTGGTCCGCGCGCTGGTGCTGTCCGGCCTCACCATCAGCCACCTCACCGGCACCCTGTCGCTGTCGCTGCTCCTCGCCGTGGCGGTGCTGCTCGGCGTGGCCGAGACGCTGGTCGACACCGCGCTGACCTCGACCATCCCCATGGTCGTCGAGCCTGCCGGTCGCAACAGAGCCAACGCGCGCATCGAGGCGACCACCAACGTCACCAACGAACTCGCCGGCCCACCGCTCGCGGGCCTGCTGGCAGGCCTCACCCTCGCCCTGGCCACCGGCGCGAGCGCGGCCCTCTACGTCCTGGCCGTCGCAGGAATCGCCATGATGGCTCTGCGCCGGGCGCCCGCCGAGGCCCGAACCTCAGCGGGCGGCGGCGTGGTCGCCGGCTTCCGGTACCTGTGGCGGCAGCCGGTGGTGCGAACGCTGACCCTCTTCACCGCCGTGATGAACATCCCCTGGGCGGTCGCGACGGCCCTGCTCGTCGTGTACGCCGTCAGCCCCGGCCCGCTCGATCTCACCACAGCCCAGTACGGCCTGGTGCTGACGGCGATGGCCGTGGGCGGGCTGCTCTCGGCGGCGCTGGTGGAGCCGTTGCGGCGCCGGTTCGGGGTGACCAGGCTGCTGATCGCCGACGCCGCCGGGACCGTTCTGCTGGTGGCGCCGGTGGCGCTGGGCGGGCCGGTGTGGACCGTGGCCGCCGGGGCAGTGATCGCTGGGGCCGGATCGAGCATCTGGCGCATCCTGGTGGCCACGATCCGGCAGAACCTGTCGCCGCCGGAGTTGCTGGGGCGTATCTACGCCGCGTCTCGGGTGCTCAGTTGGGGGGTGATTCCGGCCAGCGCGGCGCTGGCCGGAGTCGCGGCGGAGCTATGGGGGGTACGGGTGGTGTTCGTCCTGGCCACGGGGCTCGCCGTCGTCGTGCTGAGCGTCTTTGTGCCGTACGCGCTCCGTACGGATCTGTCTGCGGCCATCGAGCCGAAAGCGGACCATCAGCCCGTCGGGTGAGCGCGGTCGGCGGCACTTGGCGCAGGCTCCCACCCTTTGCCGGGCTTGGTGGTGATCAGGTGGAACGGGTCGTCAGGCAGTCGCTCGCGCGTATCGGCCGGCGAGACGGCGCAGGTGCGCGAGGAGTTCCGGTGGCCCGGTGACGCGGAAATCCTCGCCGAGCAGGCCCAGGTAGACGCCGAGGGTCTCGACCGTGTCCGCGCCGGTGTGCAGAACGCAGGTGCGTTCGTCGATGCGTTCGACCGTTCCGACCGCCGGGCTGATCCGATCGGCGACGACATCGGCCGGCGCGTGCACGGTGACCTGTGCCCGGTAGCGCCAGGCGGCGGCGGACGCCCGGCGTGACACGTAACCGGCGACGTCGTCGTCGGGCAGGTCGCGCGGTGTGAAGCGGGGGCCTGTCGGGGTACGGGGCCGTATCCGATCGACGCGGAAGGTGCGCCAGTCGCCCCGCTCGACGTCCCACGCCAGCAGGTACCAGCGGCGGCCCCAGTTGACCAGCCGGTACGGCTCGACGATGCGCAAAGTGGCCGTACCGGCATGGTCGTGGTAGTCGAACCGGAGCCGTTCCCGGTCGCGGCAGGCCGCGGCCAGGGTGGTCAGGATCAAAGGGGAGACGCTGGGACCGGCGTCGTCGCGGGGAACCGGCACCGTGTAGGTCTGCAGGGTGTTGACCCGGCGCCGCAGCCGGGACGGCAGTACCCGCTCCAGCTTCGCCAGCGCCCGCAGGGACGCCTCCTCGATTCCCGCGATGGCGCCACCGGTCGCGGTCCGGAGGCCGACCGTGACGGCGACCGCTTCCTCGTCGTCGAGCAGCAACGGCGGCAGGGCCGCGCCGGCACCGAGACGGTAGCCGCCGACGGCGCCGCGCGTGGCCAGTACCGGGTAGCCGAGACTGCGCAGGCGCTCCACATCGGTACGTACGGTCCGCCCACTCACCCCGAGGCGCTCGGCGAGTTCGGCGCCGGTCCAGTCGCGTGAGGTTTGCAGGAGGGAGAGCAGCCGCAGGAGACGGGCCGAGGTTTCCAACATTGCTCAAGGTTCTCAGGTCATTAGGAATAAACCCTTCCTAATGGTCCGACAGAGTCGATGACATGACCGAGATCCGCGAATTCCGCATCGACATCCCGCAGGCCGACCTGGACGAGCTGACCGAGCGCCTGGCCCGGGTCCGCTGGACCAACGAGCTGCCCGACGCCGACAGCGACTACGGCGTTTCGCTGCAGTACCTGCAGAGCCTCGTCCAGCGGTGGCGCGACGGGTACGACTGGCGCGCCTGGGAGACGAAGCTCAACGAGTACCCGCAGTTCACCACAGTCATCGACGGGCAGAACGTGCACTTCCTGCACGTCCGCTCGCCCGAGCCGGACGCCACGCCGCTGCTGCTCACGCACGGCTGGCCGACCACGATCGTCGAGTACCTGGATGTGATCGGCCCGCTGAGCGACCCGCGAGCCCACGGCGGCGACCCCGCCGACGCGTTCCACCTGGTTATCCCGTCGGTGCCCGGTTTCGGCTTCTCCGGCCACACCACGGAGCGGGGCTGGAACCGGTACCGGATCGCGAAGGCGTGGGCCGAGCTGATGCGCCGCCTCGGGTACGAACGGTACGGCGCGCACGGCAACGACGGTGGCTCGCTCATCTCGCCCGAAGTGGGCCGTCACGATCCCGAGCACGTCATCGGTGTACACGTCACCCAGGTCTTCTCGTTCCCGTCCGGGGACCCGGCCGAGCTGGCCGACCTGTCCGAAGAGGACCAGAAAAAGGTCGAATTCCTGCGGTGGTGGCTGGAGAACGGCGGCGCGTACGACAAGCTGCAGTCCACCGCGCCGCAGACCCTGGCCCACGCGCTGGCAGACTCGCCGGTGGGGCAGCTGGGCTGGAACGCGCAGCTGCTCGGCCCGAACCTCGACCCCGACTACGTGCTGACCAACACGATGATCTACTGGCTGACCAACACCGCCGCGTCATCCGCCCGCCTCTACTACGAGGACTTCCACTCCACCGGCAAGCCGGCCGAACCCACCACCGTGCCGCTCGGGCTGGCGAACTTCGCCTGGGACTTCCAGTCGATCCGCCCGTTCGCCGAACGTGACCACAAGAACATCCTGTCCTGGAACGTCTACGACACCGGCAGCCACTTCGCCGCGCACGACGCGCCCGACCTGCTGGTCGACGACATCCGCGGCTTCTTCCGCCGGCTCCGCTGACCTCGGCCGACGCGAGGAGTTGACCGTCGAGGGCGGCGCCTGCTGGACCTGCTCGCTCCCAAGGCGTCACCCGAGATCCGCCACGGTATGTAGCGGCTCAGCACGGACGCACTGCCGGCTCAGCGGACGTTCTGGCTCCGCTGCTCCCCGCGGGCCGACAGCAGCCGGCGCAGCACGGTCGGAGTGTGTCCCAGATGCTCGCGGACAGTACGGGTCAGGTGCGCTTGATCGGCGAAACCAAGGTCGGCGGCCAGGTCGGCGAGACCGCGTTCGCCCCGCGTGAGCCGGTCCATGGCCTGGCCGACGCGCACGCGGTTGCGGTAGCGGGTCAGTGACACGCCCATCTCCTGGGAGAAAACCCGGCTCAGCCGGTACGGCGAGACCTTCAGGAGCCCGGCCAGCGAGCACAGCGCCACCGCCTCCGGCGCCCCCTGGAGGATCGCCTCGCGGGCCACCGCGACCAGCGTCCGGTCGGCGGGCTTCAGCCGCTCGACCGGCCGGCCGGCGGCCATCGCGACGAGACGGAGCAACTCCTCCGTGAGCGCGTAGTCGACGTCACCGCCGGCGGCGGCCAGCAGCAGCCGACGGTGAGTGAGATCGACACGCGCGTCCACGTACACCGTCGTCCCGACTGAAAGTCCTTCCCAGAGCCAGGGCACGAAGCTCACCGAGGTGCAGACGTCACCACCGGCGGGGTGCGCGAACCGTTCCTCCTCACCCGGGGCGCCCAGGTAGGCGGTCGTCGGATCCAGATCGGCACTGCTTCCATCGGCCCACCGCCGGAACCTGCCGTGCCGTACGAGCACCATGCGATGGTCATCACGTGCCTCCGGCGCCGACCATCGGGTGTGGTCGGCACGGCAGCCCACCGTGGTCACGGTGAACTCCGGCCGGGTGGCGAGGGTCACGGCTGACAGCACGCCGCAGACACTACGCCGGAGGTACGACGAAACGATCCGCAAAGATCTTCAAGACCTCTCGGCGCGTGGGAGCGGATGCTGGACGGGCACCCGACGACACCAAGGAGTCATCGACATGGCCGTCAGCGCGAAGCTCACCGCGATCATCATCGACTGCGCCGCGCCGAAGGAACTCGCCGAGTTCTACCGGCACCTCACCGGATGGGAGATCACCCACAACGACGACGACTACGCCTACCTGGGCGACGGCCCGATCCAGCTCGCCTTCCAGCGGGTCACCGGCTACCGGGGACCGGGCTGGCCCGACCCCGCCAAGCATGCCCACCTCGACTTCCAGGTCGCCGATCTGGAAACCGCGACCGAGGACCTGCTCGCACTCGGCGCGACCAAGCCCGGCTTCCAGCCCGGCGAAGGCCAATGGATCACCCTGGCCGACCCCGAAGGCCACCTGTTCTGCATCACCACGGCCTGACCGGGCTCCACGATGCTCAGGGGCCCACGGTGGGAGAGGTCGCTCCCGAACATCAGGAAATGAAGCCGGGCCTACTGTGCCTGTACCACCGGCGGGCCCTCGCTCGCCTGGACGAGAACGAATCCCTGGCCCTGGAAGGCGAGTTGCATGGCCTCGCCGCTGCCACGGCCGATCAGCGCGCCGACCTTCATGGTTCGGTTGACGCCCACGTGTAGGCCGGCACTCCAGCAGACCGCGGACTGGCCGTCGGCGAAGGTCGGCATCTGGGAGGTATCGAGGAGCACCGGCATGCCGTGCGCGGTGACCGCGACCCAGCCGGTGCCCTTGATCGTCATGTTGAACAGGCCGCCCGCGGCGATCCCCGCGCCCTGCACGCGCTGGATGTCCCAGGTGAGCTGGGGATCGAAGGCCAGCAGGTTGCGGCCATTGACGGTGAGAGCTTCGTTCTCCAGGTAGAACAGGTGGATGTCGTCGGCGTTGTCGGCCAGGAACAGCAGGCCCTGCCCCCTGACCCGCATCAGCGGGGCGCCCTCGCCGGTCACCATCTTCTTGAACAGTTTCCCGACCCCGCCCGATCCCTCGTAGTCGAACTCCATCTGGCCCTGGAAGGCGACCATCGAGCCCTGCCTGGCGAGCACCTCGTGCGGTAGCCGGACGCGAAGCATCTTGGAGTTCTGCAGGGCGAAGTTGGCGGGAACCTGCTGGGAGTCCAGGTTCCCGAAGAGCGCGCTGCGCATGAGGCTCCCTTTGACGGGTGTAGTCGACATGGGTAGTGACGAACGAGGACGGCGCTCCGGTTCCCGTGGCCTGGTCGTACTCCCACGCTCGACGACCCGGCGGTGGCGGTCCGACCTCTGACCGGACTCGATTCCCCGGCGGGCGATGCGGGGGGGCTGAGCATGCCGTCAGCGAAGCTGCAGCCGGTTGCGCAGGAAACGACGCTCGGCGTCGGTGGGGGCGAGGTCGAGCGCCGCGCGGTAGCTGTCGGTCGCCTCCTGCGTGCGGCCGGCGCGTCGCAGCAGGTCGGCGCGGGTGGCGTGCAACAGGTAGTAGTCGTTGAGCTGTCCGGTCTCGATGATCGCGTCGACCAGTGGTAGCGCCGCCTCGGGACCGTTGGCCATGCCGATCGCTACGGCACGGTTCAGATCCACGATCGGGCTTGGTGCGATGCGCGCGAGCTGTGTGTACAGCCCGACGATCTGTGGCCAGTCCGTCTGGGCCGCGACCGGCGCGGTCGCGTGGCACGCCGCGATGGCCGCCTGGAGCTGGAACGGCCCGGCGCGGCGCCGGCGTAGTGCCTGTTCGCAGATCGTGGCACCCTCCGCGATTTGCGCCTGATCCCACAGCGAGCGGTCCTGCTCGGCCAGGGTGACCAGCTCGCCGGCCGCGTCCACGCGCGCCGGCCGCCGGGCATCGTGCAGCAACATCAGCGCGAGCATGCCATGAGCTTCGGGCTCGTCGGGCATCAACACCGTCACCACCCGCGCGAGACGGATGGCTTCCCGGCACAGCCGGGCCTTCCGGGGGTCTCCGTATCCTTCGTTGAACAGCAGATAGAGCACGTGGAGTACGGCGGGAAGGCGGTCTGGTAACAGGTGCGCGGGCGGCACCCGAAACGGGATGCCCGCGTGCGCGACCTTCTGTTTCGCTCGAAAGAGGCGCTGACCCATGGTGCGTTCCGGCACCAGGAACGCACGCGCGATCTCGACGGTGCTCATGCCGGCCAGGCTCCGCAGGGTCAGCGCCACCTGGGCGTCGAGACTCAGCGACGGATGGCAGCAGGTGAACATGAGCTCCAGGCGCTCGTCGGGGATCTCGCTGTCGCTCAGGTAGGGCGACGGCTCCAGGTCCATCGCGGCCACCTCCCGTAGCTTCGCCGCCTCGGTCGACGCGCGACGCATCCGGTCGATCGCGCGGTGGCGTGCCGTGGTGGTCAGCCACGCCAGTGGCTGGTCCGGTACGCCTGATTCCGGCCACCTTTGGAGTGCCTTCGCGAACGCGTCCTGCGTACACTCTTCGGCCAGGTCCCAGTCGCCGCCGGTGAACCGGATCATGGTGGCCACGATCCGGCTCCACCCGTCGGCGTAGATCCCGGCGATCCGGTCCTCCACCTGACCTGTCACCGGCGTCGTCCGTCTTGGCGGCTGGTGCTCCGTTCCTCAACGGAGGTTGCGAACGCGCTGCAGGGAAACCGAGGCCGTCGGGCCTGCCTTCCTGACGCCAGGGCCGGGGGGATCTGTACTTCCGGTAAGGAACGTCGCACTAGTCCTCGTCGTCCGGCCAGAACGGACGCAGCTCGATCATCCCGGCCCACGCCATCGGGTGCTTGGACGCGACGTCGACGGCCTCGTCGAGGTCGGCGCACTCGAGGATGTCAAAGCCGGCTATCTGGTCCTTGGTCTCCGCGTACGGGCCGTCGGTCAGCAGCACCTCACCGTTGCGGACGCGAACCGTGGTCGCGTCGCTCGCCGGCCGGGTGCGGTTGCCCATCAGCCGGATCCCCTTGCCGTCCATCTCCTTGACCCAGTCCTCCACATCCGGGGCGCCGTCGTCCTGGCCGGGCGAGTAGCTCGGGTCGGTGCACACCAGCATCAGGTACTTCATCGGGCTGCTCCTGTCGCGGAATCGGTGGTGGTCATGGATGACGAACAGGAAGGGCCCGCTACTACAGGTTCACATCAAGATTTTTTACGCAGCCGGGCAGTCGGAACAGCCGCAATCGAACGGCTCGGGTCGGAGAGAGCCAACGAACGCCTCGGTTCTGGGCCGACTCATGTTCTCTCCGTTTCGTACTCGGACGAGGCTAGTGGTCAGGCGGGATGCGGTAAACGGACACGTGGGAACGCGACTCGGCGGTGAAGTCGGCCCCGGCCCAGTCCGCGTGCCTGGCCTCCAGCTCGAACCCGGCCAGCTGAGCCATGAGGTCGAGCTCGGCCGGCCAGATGTAGCGGTGCGGGCTGCGGAACAGCTGAGCCTGCCTGCTCTCATCGAACCTGAAGTGGTGCGACACGACGTGCTGGCGCAGAACGTCGTAGGTGTCCAAGCCGATGTAGCCGGGCTCGGAATGCCACACCGTGGCCTGCTGACCCGGTGGGAGCTTGCGCAGCTCAGGCACCCAGAGCTCGATCACGAAGCGGCCGCCGGGTATGAGGTGGCGGGCGGCATTGCGGAAGCACGCGACCTGCTCGGCTTGGGTGAGCAGGTTCGAAATCGTGTTGTAGACGAGGTAGACGAGCGTGTATTCGCCTGGGGCGACGGCGGTCGCCATGTCGCCGACGACTACTGGGATCGTCGCTTCGTCCACTTTCGTGCGCAGCTGGTCGATCATCGGAGATGACAGCTCGATGCCGGTGACGGGCACCCCTCGCTCGGTGAGCGGGACGGCCACCCGGCCGGTTCCGATGGCGAACTCGAGCGCCTGCCCGTCGCCTGCGAGTTCGGAGAGGCGGTCCACGGTCGGCCCCAGGACCTTGGGCGCGAACATGCCGGTGCCCGGCGTGTCATAACGCCGGGCGGTGTCGACGTCCCAGAGCCCCTCCTGTTGCATGCCTCCAACGATCGCCACGGGTATACGCATTGTCCAATGATTTTGTGACCCTACGGGCCGCGAACGTACGCGAGCCGCTGCGCGCTCGGATCCTGTCAAGGATCGGCCGGGACACGACGCCGGCCTCCGTTGGATCGCGGCGGGTTCACGCGGCCTTGCGGAGACCGGCGAACTGCAGGCCGGCGAAGCCGGCGACCACTACCGCCTGTACGATCACCAGCGCGGTGCCCAGGCCGGTCAGCGGGAACCAGCCGGCGATGAGCAGTTCCGCGCTCGCGGCCACCCAGGCGATGTTGACGGCCATCACGACGCCCACGGCGGCCTTGCTCACCGTCGGCCGCGAGGCGAGGAAGAGCAGGGCGGCCGCGAAAGCGACCAGGAACGCGCCGATCGGGTAGAGGAAGGCGGCGGGGAGGCCGAACATCTCGCCGAAGATCGCCGCGGCGACGACGTAGACGGCTCCGTTCGCGCCCGTTCCCACCGCGTCCTGCCTGAGGGCGAAGCGGAGCAGCTTGGCGTCGGTGGTCTTGACGGTGCCGGCGATGGTGGCCATTTCGAGGATCCCTTCGTGGTGCTGACGTGCGTGTGATCACGAAGTTACGCAGGTCCGCGCCACCCCGAATCAGTCATCGTGACGGTAGGTTCCTGACCGTGCTGTACGGGCGATCCAGTGAACAAGCGGACATAGAGCGGCTCCTGGCGGAGGCCAGGGCCGGCCAGAGCGGGACCCTTGTCATTCGGGGGCAGGCGGGGATCGGTAAGTCGGCGCTGCTGGGCTATGCCGCCACGCGAGCGGAAGGCATGCGAGTGCTGCGCGGTGTCGGCATCGAATCCGAGGCCGAGTTGCCCTTCGCCGCGCTTCATCTGCTTCTCCGCACCGGGCTCGACCGGATCCGCGCACTGCCCGATGCGCAGGCCGCCGCACTCAGCGGGGCCCTGGGCCTGGGCGACATCGCGCCGGAAAACCGGTTCCTGGTCGGGCTGGCCACGCTGAGTCTTCTCTCCGAACTCGCAGGGGATGGCGCGCTGCTCTGCCTCATCGACGACGCGCAGTGGTTCGACCGGGCATCCATCGACGCGCTGGTGTTCGCCGCCCGCCGCCTTGAGGCCGAAGGTGTCGTTATGATCTTCGCCGCCCGTGCGGGTTTCCACGCCGCGGGGCTGCCCGAGCTCCGGCTGGGTGGGTTGGACGGTGCGGCCGCCGCCGCCCTGCTCCCCGCCGACCTGCCACCGCAGGTGCGAGAACGCCTCATCGAGGAATCGGACGGCAACCCCCTGGCGCTTGTCGAGCTGCCTGCCGCGCTCACCGCGGAACAGCGGGCGGGACGATTGTCACCGGTGGGTGCGATGCCCGTCGCCGATCGAGTTCGGGAGGCGTTCCAAAAACAGATAGCCGCGCTTCCTGAGCCGGCGCGGGCCGCGTTGCTGATCGCGGCGGCGGACGGCTCCGGCGAGCTTGAGACGGTGGCGGCCGCGGGCGCCTCCCTGCAGGGCCTTGAGTCAGCCGAGCGGAGCCGCCTGATCGAGATAAGGGGGACGACCATCGGCTTCCGTCATCCCCTGATCAGGTCGGCCGCCTACCAGAGCGCGCCGGTCACTCGGCGCCTTGCCGTACATCGGGCCCTCGCCGACGCCCTCACCGGCTCGGCCGCCGTGGACGCGGCCGACCGGCGGGCATGGCACCTGGCCGCCGCCGTGCTCGGATCTGACGAGGGAGTCGCACGGGAGCTGGGGGAAGCGGCGGAACGGGCACGTACCCGCAGCGGCTACGCCGCGAGCGCGGCCGCCTACGAGCGAGCCGCCGAGCTCACCGCCGATCCGGTACGCCGATCCGGACGGCTGGCCGCCGCCTCGCTGGCGGCGAGTGACGCCGGGCTGATGGGCCGCGCCGCCGCGCTCGCCGACAGCGTCACGTCCGATGTGGACGACCCTGACGTGATCACCGCGCTGATCCAGGTGCGTGCCCATCGCGAATTCGAGCTGGGCACACCGCTCGCAGCGGGCCGGATCATCCTGGACGGCGTTCCCCGGGTGGCGGCTCGCTCTTCGGAGTGGGCCACCTGGCTGCTGGTGGAGACCGTCCGCTGCGCCTGGTTCGCCGGTGACGCGCGGCTGGCCGAGGAGGCGGCCGCGAGCCTCCGCGCGCTTCCCGAGACCGGCTCGCCACTGGTCAGCGGGGCGCTCGGGCTGACCCGCCTGCTGAGCGGTGACATCAAAGAGGGGACCAGGCTCATGGGCGAGGCGGTCGACGGACACGCGCTCGCCGGACTGGGGGTGCCCGGGCTGACCTTCACCGCCTCTCTGTGCCTTCCGCTGGGCCGTGCCGTCCACTACGAGGAGATCACCGGACAGATCTTGGCGGAGTGCCAGGAGAGCGGCATGATCGGCTGGCTCGCCTTCGCGTTCCAGGATCATGGCCTCGCACAGGGGTGGCTCTGCCGGTACGGCGAGGCCAGGGCGGCCCTGGACGCAGGGCTGCGACTGGCGGTGGACCTGGGCCATGAGCACCGGGTCAGTCACCTCATGTGCTCTCTCGGATGGGTGCTCGCCCACCAGGGGGATGTGGAGAGGTGCCGAGCGACCGCCGAGGAGGGCGTCGCGAGGGCCGACGGCCAAGGACAGGCCCTTGCCGCGGCCATCGGACGCTGGGCACTCGGCCTGCTCGAGCTCGGCCTGGGCCGCCCGGACGCCGCCCTCCGGCAGTTGGAGGCCATCTCGCTGACGGGCGTCGCCGTCCTCTCCGCCGCAGACCAGGTCGAGGCGGCCGTTCGTGCCGGTCGGCCGGAGCGGGCGAAGGAGCCACTCGCCCGATACCTGGCCTGGGCGCGGCACGTCCGTCAGCCGTCACCCGACGCGATCGCGCTGCGCTGCCGTGCCCTCGTCGAGGGGGACGAGGCGCACTTCGCGCATGCCGTGCGCCGCCATGAGGCAGCCGGTCAGCCGTACGAGCAGGCGAGGACGCGACTCGCCTACGGCGAGTGGCTACGACGGGCACGGCGGCGAGCGGATGCCCGGTCGCAACTGCGCGGCGCACTGGAGATCTTCGACCGGCTCGGCGCGGAGCCGTGGGCCGAGCGAGCCCGGGCGGAGCTGCGCGCGACCGGAGACGTTCCGGCGGCGCCGCGCAAGGCCGACGACCCGCTCAGCGTGCTCACCCCCAGGGAGCGCCAGATCGTACGGCTGGCGGCCAACGGCGCCTCCAACCGCGACATCGCCGCCCAGCTTTTCCTCAGCCCGCGGACCGTCGGCTATCACCTCTACAAGGCGTTCCCCAAGCTGGGGATCACCTCCCGATCCCAGCTGGCAGCCGTCGCCCGGTCCTCACGGGTACCCGACTGATCGTCCACCCGGATGTGCGGTCGAATTCTCTCTCCTACCGGCCTTGGATAGCGTCGAGGTCATGCGGCTTCATGTGGGATGCGCGATGTGGACTCTCAAGTCATGGCAGGGGCGTTTTCTGCCTCATCCGCTCCCGGTCGGGGAGCGCCTGCGGGCCTACGCGACCTGGTGCAACGCGGTGGAGGGCAACACGACGTTCTACGCGACACCGGCGCGAAGCACGGTGGAGTCGTGGGCGCGGCAGACCGGCCCGGACTTCCGCCTGGTGGTCAAGCTGCCCAAGTCGATCACGCACGAGGGTCGCCTTACCGGCGTCGAGGAGGAACTTCGATCGTTCCTGGAGGCGATCGAGCCACTCGGGCCTCGCGCTCACGCCCTCTGGATCCAACTGCCGGGATCATTTGCTCCGACCGACCTCGGCACCCTGGCGGGCTTTCTGCGCAGGCTTCCCCGCTCGTACAGATACGCCGTCGAGGTCCGCCACCGCGCGTTCTTCGACGACGAGCGATCCGAACGGCTTCTCGAAAGGGTTCTCGCCGGCGTTGGTGCCGAGTGGGTTCCCTTCGACACCGTCACCCTCTTCCAGAGCCCTCCGACCAGTGACGCCGAACGAGACGCGTGGACGAAGAAACCGCGTGTGCCGCGCCGGTCGATCGCGCTCACCGACCGTCCGATCGTGCGCTACCTCGGCCGGGACGCCACGGAGCGCACGATCGAGGGCTGGCGGCAGTGGATCGACACGGTCACCGATTGGCTACGTGAGGGCCGCTCGCCGACCGTGTTCATCCATACCCCCGACAACGCCGATGCGCCGATGCTCGCCCGTCGTTTTCACGACGACGTACGGGCCCGGCTGCCCGAGGTCGAGCCGCTGCCCGAGCCCATGCCGGCCGAGCCGCTGACCCTCTTCTGACCGCGCAGGTTCAGCGTGGTCAGAAGCTGCCCACGGCTCCGAGCGCATTGCGCATCTGGCAGCCGTTCCCGAAGGTCTGAGAGGACATGGTGAACCGGCTCTTCCACACGCCGACCGCCGACACCGTCACCGGATCATAGATCAGCGGGCAGACCAGCCCCGCCGCGGGCTTGAACTTACGCACGTCGCCACTCGCGGGCTCCAGAGCCGTGCACGCCTCCCGTGTTCTCGGGTGCGTCCCTCCGCCGACCGGTGAACACTGCAACACCACCGCCCGAGTCGACGGCAGGACGGTCGACCCCTGAGTGAGCGTCAGCACCAGCGCCCGGGCTGACAACTCGTCTCCCGACAGACTGGACGCACCCGGCCTGGGGTCACCGAGTGAATCAGCGCCGGCCGGTGACGCACTGAGCGTGGCCATCGCAGCGAGGAACGCCGAACCGAGGACCATCCATTTGGTAAGCCGCTCCATCCAGATCATCTCCCAGCTCACGTGGTGTTCGACGCTCTCAGCGTGACCAGCGGTGACGAGAAGACCAAGTACCGACCCTCCAGGTGCGGGTCAAGATTCCGCGAGGGTAAAGCCGGGTGGCGCATCCGGAGCCGGGGCCGAACCGGCCGCGGTGGTGATCAGGCGATCTCGGACCGGACCGTCGGTGCGGCGGAGGGCTCGTCCTGGGGGGCGGTGTCCGGCCTGGGCTGCCGCAGCACGATGAGCGCGACGATGAAGGCGGCCACGAGCAGAGCGGCGGCGGTGCCGAAGGCCAGCTGGTAGCCGCCGGTCAGCGCGGCCGCCTGGCTCTCGCCGGCGGCCAGCAGTTCCTCGGTACGCGAGGCGGCCAGCGTGGACAGTACCGCGACGCCGGTGGCCATGCCGACCTGCTGGGTGGTGTTGAACAGCCCGGACGCCAGGCCCGCGTCGCCGGCCCCGGCACCGGACATGCCGAGCGTGGCCAGCGCGGGGAGCACCAACCCGCCACCCGCGATGAGCAGCATCACCGGGAGCAGGTCGGTGACGTAGTTCGCGTCGACCGGGACGCGGGTGAGCCAGCCCATCGCGCCGAACAGGAGCGCCAGGCCCGCCAGCAGGACGGCGCGCTCGCCGAAGCGGGTGTTGAGCCGGGCGGAGACGAACAGGGACACGCCGCCGATGGCCACCGCCGCGGGGAGCATCGCCAGGCCGGTGTCGAGCGCGCCGTAGCCGAGGACCTTCTGCATGTAGAGCGCGACGAGGATCTGGAAGGCGAACATGGCGGACAACGCCAGCATCTGGGCCAGGTTGGCGCCGGAGACGTTGCGCGAGCGGAAGACCCGCAGCGGCATGAGCGGGGTCCTCGCGGTCGCCTGACGGATGAGGAACGCGGCCAGCAGGGCGAGCGATACCGCGCCGAACCCGAGAGTGTGCGTCGCGAGCCAGCCATACTGCTCGATCTTGACCACGGTGTAGATGCCCAGCATCAGCCCGCCGGTGACCAGCACGGCGCCGAGGACGTCGGCCCCGGCGGCGAGTCCCGCCCCCCGCTCGCCCGGCAGTGCCCTGATCGCCAGCGCGATCGTGGCCAGTCCGATGGGCAGGTTGATGAAGAAGATCCAGTGCCAGCTGAGCGCGTCGGTGAGAACCCCGCCCAGAACCTGGCCGATCGAGGCTCCGGCGGCACCGGTGAAGCTGAAGACGCCGATCGCCTTCGCGCGCTCCCCGGCCTCGGTGAACAGCGTCACCAGGATGCCCAGCACGACCGCGGAGGCCATGGCGCTGCCGACACCCTGCAGGAAGCGGGCGGCGATCAGCATGCCGGGCCCGGCGGCCACTCCGGCCAGCAGTGACGCGACGGTGAAGACCGCGTTGCCCGCCAGGAACATGGTCTTACGGCCGATGAGGTCGCCCAGCCGGCCGGCCAGCAGGAGCAGCCCGCCGAAGGCGATGAGGTACGCGTTGACGGTCCAGCTGAGCTCGGCGGGTGAGAAGCCCAGATCCCGCTGGATGGCCGGCATCGCCACGGTCACGATGCTGCCGTCCAGGATCGTCATCAGCGCCGCGGCGGACAGCACGGCGAGTGCCGACCAGCGTGATCGGGCTGGTTGGAGCGAAGGCAGGGTTTGCGGCATGGGTCATCTCCTGTCCGGAAGGGAACAGGAGTGACCGTAGCAGATAGTTTTGTTGTAGACGATCCCTTGTGGAACTACTTTGCCCGCTGTCGTGCCCGCCGGACCGCCTGCGGCGCCTCGACCGGGACGGCCAGATGGCCGGTCACCAGGCGATTCATGGCCCGTATCAGCACCTCGCGCTCGTCGGTGGGCAGCGATCCCAGTGCCGCCCGGTGCACCCCGTCGACGATCTCCTGGCTCTGCCGTGCGGCCTCGGCGCCCTTCTCGGTGACCGAGATGATCCGGGCCCGCCGGTCCGTGCTGGACGGGCGGCGCTCGGCGAGCCCCGCCTTCTCCAGGGCGTCCACCGTGACCACCATCGTGGTCTTGTCCATGTCGCCGATCTCGGCGAGCTGGATCTGGGTGCGCTCCTCCTCCAGGGCGTGCACCAGCACGCAGTGCATCCGCGCCGTCAGCCCGATCTCGGCGAGTGCCGCCGCCATCCGGGTTCTCAGCACGTGGCCGGCATGGTCCAGCAGGAACGACAGATCGGGCTCGGTGCGGGCGGGTGCCATGGCGGTCATGTCCCCAGCATAGCGATTAGTCCCGTTCTGGATTATCTGCAAAGGTCGTTGACGGCCGCCAGGCGATCGCTGTGCCTGACGGAAAAGTTCGCTTTCGATAGTCAGCGAGAGAATGTCCGCACGGTAATTAATACATTTCCTGCGACGATGACTCACATGAGCGACATGGTTCTTGGCCTTGCCGATCTCCGCCGGGCATGTGCTCTACTGCTCGACGCGGTGGAGAGGCAATACGGCGAACACATTGAGTTGGCATCACTCGCGGTGGACCACTACTGGGACCCGCCTCTTGCGGCGGCTTTCGACATGTCGAATGACCCGGCCACGGAGATCAGGGTCGGTCGGCTGCCTACCGCGCCTCGTGAGCGGCCGATGGCCGCTCGGCCATTCCGCGAGGCATCAGCAGGAACACCTTGGGAGACAGGCGGTCCATATTCCCGCCCCTGCCGAACACCAGGCCGGCGGCGAAATCCACGAACTGCTTGGCCTCGCTGTCCGGCAGCTTGGTGAGGTCCATCACCACGGGGGTGCCGGTACGAAAGAAATGCCCCACGTAGAGGGCCTCGTTGTAGTCCCGGGGACACAGTGTTTTAATCACCGCATCAGTCTCCACCGCCCACGGTGACCGTCAAGTCCTCTTCCGAATCGGTGGTCACGCGTCGCGGCGAAGATTCCGGTCATCCACGCGGGGCGTACATGATGACCAGCACGCCGAGCAGGCAGACGGCGGCCCCGATGATGTCCCAGCGGTCGGGCTGGAACCTGTCCACCACCATGCCCCAGACCAGCGAGCCCGCGACGAACACGCCTCCGTAGGCGGCGAGGATGCGGCCGAAGTTGGCATCGGGCTGGAAGGTGGCCACCAGTCCGTACAGGCCCAGGGCGACGAATCCGGCCCCGATCCAGAGCAGCCCGCGCTGTTCTCTGACACCCTGCCAGACCAGCCAGGCCCCGCCGATCTCGGCGAGTGCGGCGACCACGAACAACAGGAGGGAGCGGGCGACAGTCACGGCTGTGACTTTAGGGGATCGTCCGGCGGCCACCGCCTGGATCAGTGTCCCGCGGATCATCCGAAGGTCGGCGATCCGCTGTTCCACCTCGGCGGGCTCGGCCGTCGCCCGTGCTCCGCCGCGAGCGGCCCACACCCCGAAGGTGAGCTCTACCCGGGGTCCGTGCCGGACGTCGCGTCCTGCGCGGGGTGGCGGGCGGCGTGCCGTCTGGCGCGGTAGGCGCTGGCCTTGGCCCGGTTCTGGCAGGACAGGTCGCAGAATCTGCGCGAGCCGTTGCGGGTGGTGTCGAAGAAGACCAGGTCGCACCCGTCGGCCTGGCAGGCGCCGAGCCGGGTGGCCTGGCCGACGCCGATGACCATGGCCAGCGCCGTGCCCATGTCGGCCGCCCAGGCGTCCACGAGGGGCGCGTCGGGCCGGTGGAAGGCCAGCCGGTGGGGCTGACCCGGATCGACGCGCAGGCTGGGGACGGCGGCGTGCCGTACCAGCAGATCGTTGAGTGCGGCCGCGACCTCGGTGATGGTCTCGCCCGCGCCGAACGCCGGCCGTAGCCGGGCGGCGATCCCGGCCAGCCGATCCGCCTCCGCGACGGTGAGGGCACGCGGAGCCCGGTCGGTCACGACGCCCTCCTCGTTGATCGCGGCCAGTCGCTCGGTGCTCGAGGCCGGTGGCGTGACCTCGCGGCCGTGCGCCGAGGTGACGGTGAGGCGGTTGACCAGAAGAGCGGCCAACTCGATCCTGCTACCGACGTAACTGTCTATTTGAGGTTGACGAGTGATGCGCCAAGGATCTACTGTCACTGTCATATTCTACATAGATAGTGATGAACGGGGCTTATGATGTCGGAGTTCTCCAAGCTGGCACGGCAGATGTGGCACCAGATCGAGCCGGTGCACGCGTCGCTCTATTTCTCCCCCGAGGCTTTCGACGAGGCGGCGCGGCTCGGCTACGACATCGAGTCGCGCTGGCCGAGCTACTTCGCCTGGCGTACGGCGCCGCTCGGTGCCGCCGGGCCGAAGCTGGCCGCGCCGGAGGCCTCGGCGGCGCTGGCCAAGGAGTCGGGCTTCTTCTCCGCGCGTACCGACGTGACCGTGCCCGGCACCTCTCCGGTCGTGCAGGAGTTCGCCAAGTCGCTGGAGTACGCCTTCCCGGGCGACACCCACCCGATGGCCCGCCAGGTGATGGCGTTGATCGCGCCGGAGATCCAGGCGGCCCTGCTCGGCCAGAAGGACGCCAAGACGGCCCTGGAGGACGCGGCCAAGGAGGCCAATGCGCTGCTGGCCAACGGCGGCTGATGCGGTTCGCCCCCTTCGCGGCGGGGGCCGTTACGTGCGAAAGGCGAGAACCTGATGCGACAGCGCTTGCGGGACCCCATGGCGGGCCTGCTGTTCGTCCTCCCCATGCTGGTGCTCTTCCTGGTCTTCAGGTTCGTGCCCATCCTGGGTGCGGGGGGCATGAGCCTGACCGACCTGAATCTCGGCGGGGAGTGGAACTTCGTCGGCGTCGACAACTACGCCCGGTTGCTCGACGACCCGAAGTTCTGGGACAGCCTGCGGATCACGCTGGTCTATGTCGCGATCTACGTGCCCCTGACCGTCCTCGTCGCGCTCGGCACCGCGCTGCTGCTCAACGCGGTCGTCTTCATGCGCGGCCTGTTCCGGGGCATGCTCTTCCTGCCGTACGTCACCAGCTTCGTGCTGGCGGGTGTGATCTGGCGGTGGATCTACGAGTTCGACGGGATGATCAACGGGCTGCTGGGCAAGTTCGACCTCGGGCCCGTCGGCTTCCTTGAGGAGGCCGCCCTCGTGCTGCCCGCGCTGGCGGTGGTGTCGGTGTGGAAGGGCTTCGGCTACTCCATGCTGATCCTGCTCGCCGGTCTCAAGTCGATCCCGGCCTCCTACCTGGAGGCGGCGACGGTCGACGGGGCCGGGCCGTGGCAGCGGTTCCGCCGGATCACGCTGCCACTGCTCAAGCCCACCCTGTTCTTCGTCGTCGTCATCGAGACCATCGGCGCCTTCCAGACGTTCGACACCATCTACGTGATGACCGGCGGCGGGCCCGCCAGGGCGAGCTACACGCTCATCTACGGCCTGTACGACCAGGGCTTCAAATTCTCCAACCTCGGCTACGCGGCCACGATCGGCATCGTGCTCTTCGCGCTGGTGCTCGTCGTGTCGCTGGTCCAGCGCCGCCTGCTCGATCGGGGAAACGCATGACGCTCACCGCCACCCGGCCCGCCACCGCGGTCGTGAAGCCTCCGGTCAAGGCACGGCGCGGGCCCTTCCGATGGCCGCTGTGGGTGCTGCTCGCGCTCGTGTCGGTGATCACGGTCAGCCCGTTCTTCGTGATGTTCGTGGTGGCGCTGTCGCCGCCGGGCGAGCCCACCCTGCCCGTCCAGTGGCCGGAGTCGCTGTCCCTGGACACCATCGTGGACCTGCTGTCGTCCTCCGGGTTCGCCGGCTGGACGGTCAACACGGTGATCTACGCGCTGGTGTCCGTGGTGATCACCCTGCTGACCGCGTCGATGGCCGGGTACGCCTTCGCCAAGAAGCGCTTCCCCGGGCGCGACACGATGATGTGGGCGTTCCTCGCGACGCTCATGGTGCCGTCCCAGGCGACGCTGATCCCGATGTTCGTGCTCATCTCCAACCTCGGCGGGGTGGACACGTTCTGGGGACTGATCGTGCCGACGCTGGCCAACTCGCAGGCGGTCTTCCTCATGCGGCAGTTCATCCGCGACCTGCCCGACGAGCTGTTCGAGGCGGCCAAGGTCGACGGGGCCTCCGAGTGGCGCGTCTACTGGCAGATCGTGATCCCGCTGATCAGGCCGATCCTGGCCACGCTCGGGGTGTTCGTGTTCCTGTGGCACTGGAACGACTTCCTGTGGCCGCTCGTCATGGCGCAGTCGGACGAGATGCGCACGCTCACTGTGGGGCTGGCGTCGATGCGCACGGAGGGGTCGTCGCTGGCCGTGCTGATGGCCTCCGCCGCGCTGTCGGTGCTGCCATGCCTGCTGGTGTTCGCGCTCCTGCAGCGGTACCTGGTCAACAGCATCACGATGACCGGACTCAAATAAAGTCTTTTAGATGGATATATCGTCACAGGCCGCGCGGCTGCGGGAGCAGCTGCGCGGCACGCTGCTCGCGGCGGCGGCCACCCCCATGACGGCCTCGGGCGAGGTGGACCTCGACCTGGTGACGGCCTATTTCCACGACCTGCTCGCCGACGGTGCCGACGGGCTCGCGGTGCTCGCCCACACCGGCCGCGGACCCTTCCTGCCCCCGCCGGTGCGGTCCGCCGTGATCGAGTGCGCGGTCTCCCTGGGAGTGCCGGTGCTGGTCGGCGTCGGCGGCGCCCCTGATGAGACACAGACGGGCGGAGTCACGGTCACGTTGAGCACGGCGCGACCGGACAGCTCGGCAGCTCCCCGGGACGCGCCCCCGGGTTCGGTGGAGCGGGTCGTCGAGGAAGCGCGAGTCGCCGCCGGGCTCGGGGCCGCCGGCGTGCTGGTGTTCCCCTCCGCCACCGACCGGCTCGCCCTGCACGATGCCGTCTGGCGGGGCGCGGGGCTGCCCATGATCGCCTTCGATCTCTACACGCTGCCCTGCCCGCCCGCCGTACTGAAGGAGATCGTCCGCCACCCCGGGGTGGCGGGGCTGAAGACGGCGCTGCTGTCGGACGCGATGGGATGTCAGGAGGCGATACGGATCACCCATGAGGCGGGACGGCTGGCGATCACCGGGGAGGACCGGATGTTCGGCCCGTCGCTGCTGTGGGGCGCCGAGGCGGCGCTGGTCGGCCTCGCGGCCGCGCGGGTGGGCGTCACTCGCGACGTGATGCGCGCCTTCGCCGGGAACGACCTGCGGGAGTTCGAGCGGGCGTCTGCGCGGCTCGACCGGCTGGCCGCCGCGACGTTCACCGCGCCGATGGAGGGTTACGTCCAGCGCATGCTGTGGCTGGCCGCCGCTGAGGGGCGCATTCCGCGCTCGCACGCCTTCGACCTGTACGGCCCGGCGCTGGAGGAGGACGGGCAGTCTCTGGAGAAGGCCGTCCTCGCCGAGGTCTGACCCACCCCGCGCCCCGGGCCGGTCAGCCGATCGGGAGGCGGAAGAGGGCGGCGGCGTTGCGCCAGGCCAGGCGGTCGGCCGCGTCGCCGGTCAGTCCCGCCGCCGCCACGGAGCCGAAGGCGGAGGCCGGGTCGATGAGCGTGGAGTCGGTGCCGAACAGCAGCTGTTCCGGGTCCACCGCGGCGGCGACCTCCGCGATGCGCCCGGCGGGGAAGTGCGACCAGCACGGCTCCAGGTAGAGGCGGTCGCAGGCGCGGGCGGCCTCGATGGCGTGCCGGTAGCCGTCCGCGCCCATGTGCCCGGCGATCACGCGCAGGCCCGGGGTGTCGAGACAGACCTGGGCCAGGTCGAGCACGGAGGCGCCCCAGGTGTGCACCAGCGCCGGGACGTCCGCCGCCGCCACCAGAGCCAGCGCGTCGCGCAGCTGCGGGGAGGTGACGGGGGAACCGGTGTAGTCGGTGTGGATCTTCACGCCGACGAACCGGCCGGTGGGCAGGTAGGTGTTCAGGTCGCGCTCGGCCTCGGCCAGGCGGCGCGGGTTGACGGTTACGTAGCCGTACAGGCGGGCGGGGCCGGGCACGGAGTCCAGGTAGGCGGCCAGGGCGCGGTTACCCGCAGGGGCGTCGTAGATGACGGCCTCGGTGCCCGACACGATGGCCAGGTCGATCCCGTAGCGGTCCATGGCTCGGATCGTCAGCGCTGAGACGTCCATGGTGAAGAACCACGGACCCCAGTGCGCGTGGACATCTATGATCATGAGGGTTCCCCGAGGAGCAGGCGGCGGGCGTTGCCTCCGGCGACGAGCGCGACCTCGTCGGGCTTCAGGTCGCCGGTGGCCAGGCGGAGCAGGGGAACGAGCGGCTCGTAGTAGGGCGTGCGGGAGCCGAACAGCAGGCGGTCCGCCCCGATCTCGCCGGCGACGGTCTCCAGCGCGTCAGGGGAGTTGAGCAGCCGGGTCGAGGTGTGGAAGCCCGGCTCGCCGGCGGCCGCCACGAGGAAGTCGCCCAGGTGGTAGAAGTGCGTGTCGAGGAAGACGACCCGCAGGCCGAGACCGGTGAACGGCTGCCAGAACCGGCGCACGTCGCCTCCGGTCAGCACGGTCAGGCCGAGCGCGGCGGCCCGTGCGGCGACGTGCCGCACCGAGGGGAAGCCCGCCTCGACGCCTTGCTCGTCGGGGAAGAGCCGGACCGCCCGTACCCCCAGGGCGGCCAGCCGCTCCATCTCGCGCACCGCGCCCAGGGGGTCGCGCAGGTCGAGGGCCCCGACGGGCACGACCGCCGCGCCGCCTGCGGCCGGTGGCTCGCCGTGGGCGGAGGACTCCGCGGCCGGGAGTGCGGTGCCGCCGGCCGCCGAGGCGAGGGTTTCGTCGTTGCCCGACGCCATGTCGAAGAGCGCGGCCCGCAGGCTGGCCACCGCGCCCGCGGTGATGTCGTGGCGGGCCAGGATATGCGGGGCGGGCTCCTGCGGGAGGTCGCGGTCGGGGTAGGCGCCGCCGAGCACGTCGGCGTCGAGCGTCACCACCAGGTCGCCGATCAGGCGCCGGGTGTCGAAGGGTGTCATCCGGGCATCCTTCCGTTCGTATACCGGTCATGACCATAATCTTCGAGCCCGATGACTGCAAGGGCGGGAGCGTTGACGGTTTCCGGTTGAATGGGCGGTGCGGGCGAGGATGTTGACGACTCCTGCTCACCTGATTACGGTCTGGACCAATATGGCACATAAGTGAACTCTCGCAAGGAGTTGTCCCATGCCTCTCAGCCGATCGCTGCGAGCCGTCCTCGTCACCGTCGCCGCGCTACCCGCCCTGCTCGTCCCCTCGATCGCCGCCGCCGCGCAGGGGCCGCCCGCCGTACAGGGGCCCGCCGTACAGAGCTCGCAGATTCAGAAGGCGCGGTGCGAGGGGACCGGGGTGCAGAGGTTCGGCCTCGCGTCCGTGACCGGCGCCATCGTCGGCGCCGTCACCCACGAGGGGCGCGGATACGTCGTCACACGCGGCCTGAAGCCGCCCGTGCTCGCCGAGATCGACCTCGCCACCCGCAAGACGCTCCGCTCGGTGCGGCTGCCCGACGCGCCCGCCGCCGGTGAGGCCGAGGGAGCTTGGGCCATGGCGGTCGCGGGCGGCAAGATCTATGCCGGCACCTACCCGGTGCCGGACCTGTACAGGTTCGATCCCGCGACGGGCGAGGTCGAGCACCTGGCCTCCTTCGGAGGCAGCGGCGGGTACATCTGGAGCCTGGCCGCCTCACCCGACGGGAAGATCTATGCCGGGACCTATCCCGACGGCAGGGTCCGCGAGTACGACCCG